>JBKOXY010000035.1:0-6006 GCA_046725125.1 Pseudomonadota bacterium
GTGGTACCCCTCCCACCTCCGGAGCTTTCCGGGGGCGTCAAGTTCACTACCGTTGTTCTTTCGCTCGCATATGACAACTTTGGGGAGGCTGGCGCGCCTCCGACAATCCCTGCCACGGTGAGGGTGCTGAGGGGCAGTGGGCCAGTCCAGACGCTCAACGTAAACATCGAAGTTGGGCGCAAATTCTTTCACTTTTTCCATGCGGATGACCAAGCAGCATCGGTCCAATTGAATCCGCCCGCAGGTTTTCGTCCTCAGGTGACTGCAATGGTGGAGTACACGACGCCGTAGTCGTTAAGAAGCGAATCCACACTTCGTTGAGCCTGGCGCCGCTCATCCGTCGCCCAGAGGGAGCACCACGGTGCACGGAAGGGGGCGCCTGCCGACGATGCCTTTGGCCGCAATCTCTGCGCGCATCAAGTCAGTGTACAGGACCGATGATCTCTTCAAGGACGACGAGGGCGACATTCGCCAGCGCCGCAATTATCCTTTGTGGCCCAAACGCGACACGAGGGTCGGTTTGCCAGCGCAAGCGCGCGTAATCATTAGGTAAGGCCCGACCGCGACGGTCGAGCATGGGGCGACCTTACGATGGGCCGCGCGGCGCCGTCCACCTCCCGAATCCACTTGCGAAAGCCCGATTTTAAGCCCACCTCCGGTCGTTCCCGCGCAACAGCGCGTCGAAGACGCGCGTGGACGCGCTTATGCTGGGAACCCATATTCCAGAGGCCGATGGTCTTGGGTTTCCGCTTTAGCGGGGACGACGGCAGGAGAAACTGAGCGATCGGATTTGGTAATGCCGTCCATCGTGAATTTCAGCTGGCTGCCGCCGATCTTCGCCCAGGCGTCCGAGCGGCTCAACCTCGGCGAGCTTGCCGGCGGCGCGACCGTCTGGCTCGCGGTGACCGGCCTGAGCCGCTCCGGCAAGACCGTCTTTATTACCAGCCTGGTCCACAATCTCTTGAGTTCCGCGCACAATCCCAACCGGATGCCGCTGCTCGGCGTCGTCGGCGAGCGCCGCCTGATCGCCGCCACCGTGGAAGGCGCCGGGGCAAACCGTCTGCCGCGGTTTCCCTATCTGAGCAATATCGAGAAGATGGCGATCCCGGACTGGCCGGCGCGCACCGCTGATATCAGCGAGATCGGGATCGAAGTGCGCTTCGCGCCGGCCGGCACGCTGGGCAAGCTTCTGAGCGAAGTCACCGGTAGCCCCGCGAGCTTGACCATCAGGATCGTCGACTATCCCGGCGAGTGGCTGCTCGACCTTCCGCTGCTGGCGCAGGGCTATGCCGAGTGGTCGCGCGCGACACTGCGGTCGCTGCGCAAGGGCACGCGTGCCGAGATCGCGCGCGACTTTCTCGGCTTTGTCGCCCAGCACCGGCCCGACGAGACTGCGAGCGAAGAGGTCGCGAAGCAGGGGCATGATCGCTATTGCACCTATCTCATCGAAGCGCGCGACCGCCACGGCCTGAGTTTTCTCCAGCCCGGCCGGTTTTTGTGCCGGGGGACGCTCGGCGAGGTGCCTTACCTGTGGTTTGCGCCGCTCGACGTCGCCGAGGGCGTCGACATGTTTGCGCCCCACACGCTGGGCGCGCTGATGGCAGAGCGCTTCGAAGTCTACAAGCGCGAGCAGGTGGCGCGGTTCTACCAGGACCACTTCCGGCAATACTCGCGCCAGATCGTGCTGGTCGACGTGTTGCGCGCGCTGCTGGCGGGTCGCGACGCCTTCGACGACACGCGGCTCGCGCTCGATGCCATTCTGGAGAGCTTCCGCTACGGGCACGGCGGCATCCTCTCCAAGCTGTTGCTCGGTCCGCACATCGACAAGGTGTTGTTCGCCGCCACCAAGGCCGATCATGTTCCCGACATTCAGCGCGACCACCTGGCGGCGCTGTTGCGCAATATGGCTGCGTTCCCCGCGCTCGAGGTCAGGAGCAGCAATGCGCAATTGGATGTCACGGCGCTCGCCTCCGTCATCTCGACGGCGGAAGATACGCAGGAGATCGACGGGCAGCGCCTGCAGGTGGTGGTCGGCCGGCCGGTGGGGAGCAAGACGCAGTCGAAATTCTTCGTCGGCAATGTCCCGATCCGTCCACCGCGCGCCGACGCCTGGGGCTCGCCCTTCCTCAACGTGCCGGTGTTCGAACCACCCGCCATCGATCCCTCGCCGGTCGAAGGGATTGCCCACATCAACCTCGACCTGGCGCTCGAATTTCTGCTCGGAGACCGGCTGCGATGAGCGATCAAACCGACCCTGGCGCTCCGCTGATGGCGCGCGTGATCGAGGTCGACGCGACGGACGACGTTGCGCCGCGCCGACCGTTGGCGCCCCGAATCATCCCGACCGAGCGCACCGAGCGCGTCACGCCGAGCGAGCCGGCGCCGGTCGCGGTTGTCGCGCGTGACGCCCCGCGCCGCCGCGATCGGGTCATGACCTTCGGCCTCGCCGGCGTGGCGGTGCTGGTCGTCGGCTGGCTCGCCGTCGACGCCGTCGGCTGGATTGCCGCCGCATTCGAGCGCAGCACCGCCTTGGGCGTGCTCGCGGCAGCGGCGGTCACGGCGGGCGTGGCGGGCGCCGGCGCGGTCATCGCGCGCGAGCTGGGGAGCCTGTTCCGACTCAAGAGCGTCGAGGCGATCCACCGTCGGCTCGCCGACGACCGGGTGTCGCCCACGGACGCCCGAAAGGCCATCGCGGCGGTTCTGGCGGTCGTCCCGCGCGAGCGCGAGGTCGACGCCGGGATCGAGGCATTCCAGCGCCAGGTCCAGCTTCACCACGCGACGGCGCAGCAGATCGAGATTGTGTCGCGCACGGTCTTAAAGCCGCTCGACCGCCGCGCCGAGGCGCACGTGCGCACCGCGGTCCTGCGCGCCTTCGGCATCACCGCCATCAGCCCCACCGGCTTGACCGACGCCGCCTTCTTCCTCGCCTGCGGCGTGCGCATGGTGCGCGCCATTGCCGCCTCGTACGGGCACCGGCCGACCGCGGCCACCACCATCCACCTGCTGCGGCGGCTCGTTTTCGAAGCCGGCAAATTGGGAGCCGTCGACATCGCGAGCGCTTCGCTGGTGCAGCATCTCGGCGGCGCGGTAACCGAGCGGTTGGCAAGCAGCGCCGCAGACGCGCTCTACGCGGCCTATCGCATGGCCCGGCTCGGCATCATCGTCATGGACCTCTGCCGACCGATCCCATTCCGGGAAAACGAGGTTCCCAGCGTCACGTCGCTGGTCGGCAACGTGCTGCGGCGCCGTTCGGACGCGCTGGTTCCATCGAGTTAACATTCCTTAACGCGCCCAATGCGGGGGCCGGCGCGACGGCGCGTTTTTCACAGTATGGTGATGGAACATCGACCCGGGGAACCCTTCCCCCGCGAACGAGTTTATTTCCCAAGGCGTGATCTCAGGGGATAGCTATGACTTTTGCCATCACCCGGACGGGATGCGCGTCGCCCGCGCAAGCGGTGGCGCGCGACACTTCATCGGACGAAACGTTAATCAGGCGGATCGCCGGCGGCGATCAACTCGCGATGCGAACGTTGTTTGCACGGCATCGCGTGGCGATATACCGCTGGCTGCTGCGAATCGTGCACAACGAGACGCTGGCCGAGGATCTCCTGAGCGAGGTGTTCCTCGACGTCTGGCGCCAAGCCGCGTCGTTCGAGGGGCGCGCTTCGGTTTCGACCTGGCTGCTCGCGATCGCCCGCCACAAGGCCTTGTCGGCCCGGCGCTGTCGGATCGATGCGGCATTGGACGCGCGGATCGCGTCCACCGTCGCCGATCCCGCGGACGATCCGGAGGCCACGCTGCAGAAGAAGAACCGAAGCGAATTGCTGCGCAGCTCCTTGGCCGAGCTGTCGCCGGAGCATGGCGAGGTGATCGACCTCGTCTACTACCACGGCAAGTCGGTCAAAGAGGTCGCCGGTATCGTCGGCGTCGGCGAGGCCACGGTCAAGACGCGCATGTTCTATGCGCGCAAGAAACTGGCCGACCTGGTCGCGACGGCGTAGCGGTTCAGTCGCGCGCTCGGATTCACGGGCCTCGCGCTTCGATCGGCGAGCGCAAGCCGTTGGGTTGCGCGGCGCGTGTTTGCGGCTGAGCCTCACTCCGCCAGGAAGGTCGCGATCTCGCCGATCAGCCTGGGCCAGGCCGGCTCGCCGGCAAGCACCACGTGATTGTCGCTTTCGAGCGTCACGAATTTGGCGCGGGGAATCGAGCGCGCGATCAGGCGGCCCTGTTCGAACGGAGCCACGTTGTCGTGGCGGCAGTGCAGCACGAGCGTGGGAACCTGCACTTTCGGCAATAGCTCGACCACGTCGATATCGTCACAGGCGTTGCGAATTCGTACCGCATTCTGCGGCGAGGTCGTGATGCGCTGCAGATCGACGAGCCATTTGATCTGCTGTGGCGAGCCATTGGGAAAAAACACCGAGCTGAAGACCTTCATGAAGGCCGAGTGCTCGTCGCCCCAGCCGTGCCGCATGATGGCGAGGAAGGCCTGCGCCATTTCGGCTTCGGCCGCCGAGCCGCGTTTGTTGCGGCCCTGGGCGTAGCCGCCATAGAGGATCAGCTTCGAGACGCGTTCAGGATGCTGCACGGCATAGGCAATTGCGACCGCCGCGCCTTGCGAGATGCCGAGCAGCGCCGAACGCTCCGCGCCCGCGGCGTCGACCACCGTTGCGAGATCGCGCACGAACGCCGGGAACGAGATGTCGGTCACCTCGCGATCGGCCAAGCCGTTGCCACGCCCGTCGTAACGGATCAGCCGGCAATGCTGCGCCAGATGCTGCAATAGCGGCGACCAGATCGGGCTCTCCCAGTCGTATTCGATATGGGTCAGCCAATTGGCGACCTTGATCAGCGGGGCTCCGCCGCCGACCGAGGCGAGCGCGAGGTTGATGCCCCCGGCCGTTCGGCAAAACGTCACCTCCTGGTTGGGCACCGCCGCGGGCACCGGCGCCGGCAGCTCCGACGGCACTTGGCCCTCGCGCACGACGCCGACGAACCGAATTCCCTTGCGGGCGGCGGTGCGGATGAGGCGCTGTTGCTCGCCGCTATCGTCGATGGCGCGCCGGGCGGCGTTGATGCGGCTCGCCAGCGTCGAGTCAGATACGATACGCCCGTCCCACACCCCGGCGATCAAGTCGTCCTTGCTGACCACGCGGTCGCGATTGCGAATCAGAAAAACAATGAGGTCGAAGACTTGCGGCTCGACCGAGACGAGCGCGCCTTTGCGACGCAGCTCGCGCCGGTCGGGATCAAGAACATTGTCCTCGAAGAAGAACAGCAATTGGCCGCTCCAGCACTCGCCCTCACCGTCACGGCGCGAACTTTACCGCATTTTGCGACAGCAAAAATCAAGACGTCCTCAAGGATAAATCAAGCCCGCCTCAAAGACCCGCGCCTGCGCGGCGGCCAATCCTCCAGGAGTGAGAATCGGGCGTCAATCCGCGCCGCGATTTCAGCCCAGGCACCGCAGACAGAAGCAATTCGTGTGGGGTGCCTCACCAGGGAGAATGAATAATGGGACGAATCATTGGATTTCTGTTTGGACTTCTGGCCTACGCCACATTCCTCGGGGCCTTCCTCTACGCCGTCGGCTTCGTTTCCGGTGTGGCCGTGCCCAAGACCATCGACAGCGGGCCGGCTGCGCCGGTGGCGCAGGCGCTGATCATCAACATCCTGCTGATGTCGCTATTCGCCGTTCAGCACAGCGTGATGGCGCGCCAGCCGTTCAAGCGCTGGTGGACGCGATTCGTCCCGGTCTCGATCGAGCGCAGCACATACGTGCTGTTGGCCAGCTTGGTGCTGATCCTGCTGTTCTGGCTGTGGCGTCCGATCCCGCAGATCGTCTGGCAAATCACCGACCCGCAGATCGCCGCGGCGGTGATGGCGCTGTCGTTCGCCGGCTGGCTGCTCGTTCTGGTCAGCACCTTCCTGATCAATCATTTCGAGCTGTTCGGGCTGCACCAAGTCGCGATCAACCTCGCGGGGCGAACGATGCCCGCGCCC
>JBKOXY010000110.1:0-2356 GCA_046725125.1 Pseudomonadota bacterium
TTTTCGGCGAATGCCGAAAAGGTCGAGCTTTGCCTATTCGACAGTCACGGTCGCCGCGAGATCGAGCGCATCGCGTTGCCGGAACGCACCGAGGATGTCTGGCACGGCTACCTCAATGATGTCGCGCCGGGACAGCTCTACGGTTACCGGGTCCATGGCCCTTATCAGCCCGAGCGGGGATTGCGCTTCAATGCGCACAAGCTCCTCGTCGATCCCTATGCCAAGCAGCTCGCCGGGCGCCTCGTCTGGAGCGACGCGCATTTCGGGTATCGCGCCGGCAGCGCCCGGGCAGACCTCTCGTTCGACCGGCGCGACAACGCGCGTGGAATACCGAAGAGCGTCGTCGTCGACGAAGCCTTCACATGGGGCGAAGAACGTCGACCGTCGATTCCCTGGCAAGACACGGTCATCTACGAAGCCCACGTCAAGGGACTGACGCAACTTCGCGAGGATGTGCCGCCCGCTTGGCGCGGTACATATCGCGGGCTTGCGGCACCGGCAGTGGTCGATCATCTCAGGCGTCTAGGCGTCACCGCACTTGAACTGCTGCCGATCCACGCCTTCATCGACGATCGGCATCTTATCGAGCGCGGCCTTAGCAACTATTGGGGCTACAATACGCTGGGCTTTTTCGCACCCGAGACCCGTTACGCCGCGGATGGATCGCTCGATGCATTTCGATCGACCGTGTCGCGATTGCATGATGCCGGCATCGAAATCATCCTCGATGTCGTCTACAACCATACCGCCGAAGGCAATCACCTCGGCCCGACGCTGAGCTTCCGCGGCATCGACAACACCTCCTATTACTGGCTTCTCTCCGACAAGCCCCGCTACTACGACGACTTCACGGGCTGCGGGAATGCACTCAAGCTCACGCATCCGCGCGTGCTGCAGATGGTGATGGATTCGCTGCGATATTGGGTGCAGGTTTGTCACGTCGACGGGTTCAGGTTCGATCTCGCAAGCACGCTCGGCCGCGGGTCCAACGGGTTCGATGGTGGCGCGGCCTTTTTTGCGGCCATCCGGCAGGACCCTGTTTTGGCCGGAACCAAGCTGATCGCTGAATCATGGGATCTTGGTCCCGGCGGCTATCGGGTCGGCGCGTTTCCGTCGGGCTGGTCGGAATGGAACGACCGTTTTCGCGGCACGCTGCGTCGCTACTGGTCCGGCGAAGGCAATCTTATCGGCGAGCTTGGCCGCCGCATGACCGGCTCAGCCGATCTGTTTCATCACGACGGTCGCAGCCCGTGCGCGAGCATCAACTACGTTACGGTTCATGATGGGTTCACGCTTGCAGATCTCGTCAGCTACGAGCGCAAGCACAACGAAGCAAACGGCGAGCACAATCGAGACGGATTCGACGAAAATCACAGCACGAATCACGGCGTCGAAGGACCGACTGATAATCCCGAGATTCTGCAGCTGAGGCGGCAACTGCGGCGCAATCTGCTTGCAAGTCTGATGTTGGCGCAAGGCGTGCCGTTGCTGCTCGCCGGAGACGAAGTTGGCAATAGCCAGGGCGGCAACAACAACGCCTATTGCCAGGACAATCCAATCGGATGGGTGGATTGGTCCGCGCTCGGCCGCAATGAGGAGGACATGACCGCCTTGGTGAGCGAGCTCAGCGAGGTGCGCCGGCGGTTTCCCCAGTTGCGCGCACGGCGCTGGGTCGAAGGGCGCCGCGCTGACGGCTCCTTCGGCGCGTTGTGGCTGACGCCGCAGGCGACCGAGATGGTGGAGCAGGACTGGAATTTTCCGGAGGGACGTTTCCTGTCGTATGTCCTCGGCCCGCTCGAGCAAGGAGGCGCGGCGCTCTATGTCGTGCTCAACGCCACGCTGCAGACGATCGAGTTCACGCTTCCTATCCTCCCGCAATACAACCTCTGGACTGTGCTCTTGGAAACCGCGCCGGAACCGCGGCTCGGCGCTGAGCTGGCGTCCGGCGCGAAGTTGCAAGCGTGGCCGCGCTCAATTCTGGTATTTTCGGGGTCGCCATGACGGCCAGCTTGCGCTTTGGCGCCGAGCTGCATCGAGGCGGAGTCACCTTCCGCCTCTGGGCTCCGGCCGCCAAGCGCGTCGAGGTGATGCTCGATCGCCCGTATCCGATGCAGGCGCATGCGGAGGGCTGGTACGAAGTCACGATACCAGGCGCGCGCGCCGGCACCCGCTACAAGTATCGCATCGACGGCGACATGGAGGTTGCGGACCCGGCCTCGCACTTCCAACCGCAGGACGTGCTCGGTCCAAGCGAGGTCATCGACCACGATCGCTTCCCGTGGCGGACAAATGGATGGCGCGGGCGGCCCTGGGAGGATGCGGCGTTTTTGGAGGTTCATGTCGGCACGTTCACCCC
>JBKOXY010000353.1:0-5795 GCA_046725125.1 Pseudomonadota bacterium
GTCGACTACCAGGAGCGCACGCCGGCGATCGACCTGCGCGAGGCCATCCGCGAGGGCGCGCCGCAAGTCTGGCCGGAGGCTCCCGGCAACATCGCGGTGGACTGGCCCGGATTGGCGGCGGATCCCGACGCCAATGCGAGCGAGGTCGATCGCATCATCGCATCCGCCCCGCACGTGGCGCGCGTTGCCCTCGTGCATCAAAGGATCATGGTGCAATCGATGGAGCCGCGGGGGGCGACCGCAAGCTACGATCCGGCGAACGAGAGCTACTACCTGCGCTGCTGCTCGCAAAGCGCGCGCGCGTTGCGCGACGGGCTTGCTCCCATCCTGGGCGTCCCCAACCAGCGCCTGCGGGTCGTCACCGAGGACGTCGGCGGCGCGTTCGGGTTGAAGACCGGGCCGTATCCGGAATACCTCGCGATCCTGGTCGCGGCGCGCAAGATCGGCCGCCCCGTGCACTGGATGTCGAACCGCGCCGAGGCATTCCTCAGCGACAATCACGCGCGCGATGCATTCAGCGACGTCGAGCTTGCGCTCGACGAACGGGGGAAATTCTTGGCGCTGCGCGTGCGTCACCTCGGAAACATGGGCGCCTATATCGGCGCCGTCGGCGCCAACATCCAGACCGTCAACCTCACGCGCTGCCTGCCCGGCATGTACGACATCCCGCGCATCGACATGGGCGTGCGCTGCGTGTTCACCAACACCACGCCGACCGCGCCCTACCGCGGGGCCGGACGGCCGGAGGCGAACTTCATCCTCGAGCGCGTCATCGACGAGGCCGCGCGCATGACCGGCATCGACCCGGTGAAGCTGCGCCGGCGCAGCCTCATCAAGCCGTCGACGATGCCCTACAAGACCGCCGTCGGCACGACTATCGACAGCGGCGAGTTCGCGACCGTGCTGGACAAGGCGCTGGCGCTCGCCGACTACGACGGCTTCAAGCAGCGCCGGCGCGCGGCGGCCAAAGGCGGCAAATACCGCGGTCTCGGCATTTCCTGCATGCTGGAGCATGCCGGCGGCGTTCCGCTCGAAGGCACCGCGCTGAGCTTTCCCGGCGGCGACACGTTGGTGCTCGGCCTCAACGTGCAATCGACCGGCCAGGGCCACGCCAGCGTGTTCAATCCCTTGCTGGCGGAGCGGCTCGGCATCAAGGCCGAGCAGATCGAGCATCGCCACGGCGACTCGGCGATGGAGGTCGCGGGCTATGCCTCGGTCGGCTCGCGTTCCGCCATGACCGTGAGCCACGCGCTGATCAAGACCGTCGAGGCGATGCTGGCGAAAGGCAGGACGATCGCCGCAACCGTGCTGGAAGCGGCGGATACCGACATCGAATACCGCGACGGACGCTTCAGCGTCGTTGGAACCGATCGCGCAATCTCGCTGTTCGATCTGGCGGCGCGCGCCAATGAGATGAAAAAACGCGGCGAAATTGCCGAAGACCTCGACACCAAGACCAACGCGGAGACGCCGCTCACGTTTCCCAACGGCTGCCACATCGCCGAGGTCGAGATCGATCCGACGACCGGCGCGCTTGCGCTCGTCGGCTATGCCGCGGTCGACGATTGCGGCAAGGCGCTCAACCCCATGATCGTCGAGGGCCAGACCCATGGCGCCATCGCGCAAGGCCTCGGCCAAGCCATGATGGAGAAGGCGGTATTCGACGTATCAGGCGGGCAGCTGATCACCGGCTCGTTCATGGACTACGCCATGCCGCGCGCCGACGACCTGCCCGTGTTCAAGGATGCGATCCACGCGGTGCCGGCGAAGACCAATCCGCTCGGCGTCAAGGGTGCGGGCGAAGCCGGCACCACCGCCGCGATCGCCGCGCTCATGAACGCGGTCGCCGATGCCATTCCCGGCGGCGCCGGTGCACATCTCGACATGCCGGCAACGGCGGAAAAGATTTGGCAGGCGTGCAGGCAGGCGCCGCGAAAGTAGAACCTTTGTTCCGCTCGTCCCCGCGAAAGCGGGGACCTAGTTCGATAAGACTGGATTCCCGCTTGCGCGGGAATGAGCGGAGGTGCCTGAGCGGCGATGTTCCTCCGCATGAGGCCAAAGCGAGAGTTCGAAGGCTGCAGCGGCTACCCCTGCGAAATGAACTTGGTGTTGAGGTAGGCACCGAGCCCTTCGATGCCGCCTTCGCTGCCGTGGCCGGATTCCTTTACCCCGCCGAACGGCGTCTCCGGCGTCGAGACGGCAACCGAGTTGACCCCCACCATCCCGGACTCGATCGCGTCGCCGATCGCGGCCGCGGTCGCGTTCGAACTCGTGAAAGCATAGGCCGCCAGCCCATAAGGCAGCGAGTTCGCGCGCTCCACCACTTCGTCGAAGGTCTTGAAGGTGACGATCGGCGCGATCGGCCCGAACGGCTCCTGCGTCATCACCTTGGAATCGTCGGGGACGTCGGTCACGATCGTGGGCTCGTAGAAAAAGCCCTGGTTGCTGTGGCGCTTGCCGCCGGTGACGACGTTGCCGCCGCGCGACCTGGCGTCCGCCACGAAGCTCTCCATGGCGTCGATGCGGCGCACGTTCGCCATCGGCCCCATGGTGACGCCCTTTTCGAGCCCGTCGCCGAGCTTGATGGCTTTGGCATAGTCGGAAAAGCGCGCGAGGAACTTCTTGTAGGCGTCTTCCTGCACGTAGAAGCGCGTGGGCGAGATGCAGACCTGGCCGGCGTTGCGGTACTTGAACGCGGCGATGGTGTCGGCCGCCTTTTCCGCATCGGCGTCGGCGAACACCACCACCGGCGAATGGCCGCCGAGCTCCATGGTGGTGCGCTTCATGCCCTTGGCCGCCAGCGCCGCGAGGTGCTTGCCGACAGGGATCGAGCCGGTGAAGGATATTTTTCGCACCGCGTCTTTCGCCAGGAGATGCTCGGAGACCTCCGCGGGCACGCCGAACACCAGGTTGAGCACGCCCGCGGGCAACCCCGCGTCGGCAAAGCAGCGCACCATCTCGATGCAGGCGCCCGGCGTCTCCTCCGAGGCCTTGAGAATGAGCGAGCAGCCCGCCGCCAGCGCCCCTCCCGCCTTGCGCGCGGGCGTGAGCACGGGAAAGTTCCACGGCGTGAAGGCGGCGACGATGCCGACCGGCTCCGACACCACCAGCTGGCGCGTGCCCTTGACGCGCCCGGGCACGATGCGGCCGTAGCTGCGGCGGCCCTCCTCCGCGTACCAGTCGATGATGTCGGCCGACGTGATCACCTCGGCGCGCGCCTCGGCGTAGACCTTGCCCTGCTCCTGCACGAGGACTTTCGAGATCGCGTCGTGGCGCTCGCGCATGAGGTCGGCGGCCTTGCGCATGATCTTGGCGCGATCGTAGGCCGAGGTCGCCCGCCACAGCGCGAAGCCTTTCTTCGCGGCTTCCAGCGCTTCGTCGAGATCGGCCTTGCTGGCATGGGGCAGGTGCGCCAGCGGCTTCTCGGTCGCCGGATTGAGCACGTCCTCGCCCTTGCGGCCGCCGCCGTTCACCCACTTGCCGTCGATGTAGAGCGCGAGATCGGTATACATGGGGCTCCTCGTTGTTCTCGTGATTGCCGCGATATGCGTGACGAAGGCATTAGCATCTTTCGGGGTTGGATTCACCCCTCCCCGCGTCTGCGCTGTTATTCCGGCCAAGCAAAGCGAGCGCCCGACCTCAGTAGCAGATCGCGTTATTTTTGTTGCGCACCTTGCGGCGTGTTTGCGGGATGCCCGCCTTCGCAGACGCGACAGTCGAAAGATGGAACTCACCCCAAAAACGTCCCGCCGTTCACCTGGATGTTCTGCCCGGTGATGAAGCTCGCGTCGGGACCGCAGAGGAAGCGCACGGCGGCGGCGATGTCGGAGGGCTCGCCGCGCCGGCCGACCAGCGCGTGCACGAGCGAGTGATGCTGCGGCAGCGGCTGCCCCGCCGGGCGCGGCGCCGCCATCAGGCCCGGCGTCACCGTGTTCACTCGAATCTTGTCGGGGGCGAACTCGTGCGCCAGCGCGCGGGTAAACCCGATGAGCCCGGCCTTGGCGGTCACCACGTGCGGGCGCCGCGCGGCGCCCGTATGCGCGGAGAGGCCGCCGATGTTCACGATCACGCCCGCGCCGCTCTGCTTGAGATGAGGCAGACAGGCTTTGACGCAGTTGAACGCGCCGTCGAGGATCACGCCGGTGACCGCGCGCCAGTCAGCAAGCGTCATCGTCTCGAGCGCCTGCTCCGCGCGCACCGCGGCGTTGTTGACGAGAATATCGATGCGACCGAAGCGGGAGGCCGCGGCGGCGACCATGGTCCTAACCGCGTCGGCGTCGGCGACGTCGGCGGTGACGGCGAGCGCCTTGCCGCCGCCGCGCCCGATCTCGGCGGCGACAGCCTCCGCCTCCTGCAAGTTCGAGCGCGCATTAATAACGACGGCCGCGCCGCCGTCCGCAAGCGCGAGCGCGATGGCGCGCCCGATGTTGCGCCCGGCGCCGGTGACGATGGCGACGCGGCCTGAGAGCTCTTGGGTCATTGGTGTGGATCCTAAGAAGAGTGTCGTTGCGGGTACGGTGGTTCGATTGTGTCGCGGCCGGGCCACGGCGTCCCCTCCCCCGCAAGCGGGGGAGGGAGTCCACCGAGTCTGTGGCGCTTAACCTCTCAGCAACGAAAGGTCGATCCTCCCATCAAAAAGCGTGCGCATCAGCGCGAGCGCGGACTGCGTCCGCGCCGCATCCCAGCCGCCGTGGCGCGCGTTGAGCACGAACTTCTCCTCGATGTCGCCGTGCGTGAGCGGCTCGTGTGCGCCGCCGCGCATATGCGGCTGGCGCTCCTCGACCACGCGGCCGTCGGCGAGCACCGTGCGGATGTGACCGGTGAAATTGCTGGGATAAGGATTGTGCGGGTCGATCTGGTAGCGCACTTTCGAGGCGAGCGCGACCACGCGCGCCTCCTTCACCGCGTCGTCGGTGAAGGCGTCGAGCCCGACATTGCCGCGCAGGAAGGCGGCCGCGATGCAATAGGGGGTGGAAAATTTTCCGGCATAGCCGTTGGGCGGGCGCTGCTTGGCGGCGAGCGGCTCCCACAGGCGATGCACCGTGCCCTCGCCGACCTCGCAGACGAGCTCTTTGATCTCCTCCGCCTTGATGCCCCTGCCAGCGAGCCGCCGCGCGCAGTCGATGTAGGGGTGCGTCATCGTCCCGCAGGGATAAGGTTTGAACGCGAGCGTCGGCGTCAGCCAGCGTGCGCCGAAATCGCCGGTCAGCGCATCGTAGTCGCCGGCGGTGGTGCGGGCGAAGCCATGGAACAGCCCGTGCACGCCTTCGAATACCGTGCGCGGCCCGAGGAAACCGGCACGGGCGAGCCGCGCCGCGCGCAGCCCGGATTGCGCCGCCCAGCCCGGATGCAGGCGCTTGGTCCAGGCGCCCTCCGCGAGATATTCAATGATGCCGCCGGCCATGGAACCGACGATGCCGAGCGCGTCGACAAGCTGGCGCGGATTGAGCTTGAGCGCGGCGCCGACGGCGGCCGCCGCCGCCATGGCGCCGAACACGGCGGTGGGATGAAAGCCGGCCTTGTGCACCGCCTTGGGCGCAACAACGCTGAGCCGGCAGATCACCTCGACGCCGACCGCGATGCCGAGCAGCGCCGAGGGCCCGTCGGGATGGTAGCGCTCGCAGGCTGCAAGCACCGCCGGCACGATGACGGCACCGGCATGCACCGGACCGCCCTCGAAGGTGTCGTCGAAATCCTCGCCATGCGCGGCGGTGCCGTTGACGAAGGCGGCGCCCGCCGCGCTCATGCCGCGCCCGTGGCCGATCGCGCTGCACGGCCCTTCCTCGTCCCAGCCC
>JBKOXY010000298.1:0-4112 GCA_046725125.1 Pseudomonadota bacterium
ATGGTGAAGGGCGATTGCCTGTTCGCCGCGACCGGTGTCACCAACGGCGCGCTGCTCGACGGCGTGCGGTTTCGCAAGAACGTGATCGAAACCGAGACGGTGGTGATGCGCTCGATCACCGGCACGGTGCGGTGGATCAGAGGCGAGCACCGCCAATTCGAAAAGTTTCATTTGGATTGACGGCAGTACCGCAGCTCATTCTGCTTGCAATGGAACAGCAAACGATTCTCCAGGGTCCTCGCTCGGGCCGGCGGCAAATGCGCAGAATCGCGGCAACGTTTGCCGGCGGATGCAATACTGGAGCTGTCGCGGATTCATGCCGCAGCGGCTGAGCAGCGCTGCAAACCTTTTGGGGTCGTCGCATGGCCGCAGCCGATATCGTGGTCCGGCCCATCCGCGCGGATGAGCGCGCCGAGTGGGAGCCGCTGTGGAAGGGCTACCAGGCCTTCTACAAGGTCGTGATCTCCGATGAGACCACGACCGTAACCTGGGCGCGCCTGCACGATCCGGCAGAACCGATGGACGTGCTCGGCGCCTATATCGGCGAACGGCTCTGCGGCATCGTGCACTACCTCTTCCACCGCTCGTGCTGGACGATCGGAGACTACTGCTACCTGCAGGACTTGTTCGTCCCCGAAGGCGCACGCCATTTCGGACTCGGGCGTGCGTTGATCGCGGCGGTGGAAGAACGGGCGCGTCGCGCGGGTGCGAGCCGCGTCTATTGGCTCACCCACGAGAGCAATGCGGCCGCTCGAGCGCTCTACGACAAGCTGGCGGAGCGCTCGGGCTTCATCCAATATCGCAAGCTTTTCTGACGCGATTCGCGGGACCTGAGATGACAATCGCCCTGACGGCACCGACCGGCCCGACGCGGCGCCTCTTTCTCGGGGTCGAGCGCTCGGCCTGCGGACGCGCCTGGCGCGACCGGCTCGACGAGCGGGACGCGGCGCGCGCGCTCGCGATCGCACAGCGCCACCAGGACGTGCCCGAGTTGCTGGCGCGCATTCTCGCCGGTCGCGGGGTCGAGGTGGACGAGGTCGCAAGCTTCCTCGACCCGACGGTGCGCGCGTTGATGCCGGATCCGCACACGCTCGCCGGCATGCGCGGCGCCGCGACGCGGCTGGCCGACGCCATCACGCGCGGTGAAACGATCAGCATTCTCGGCGACTATGACGTCGATGGAGCGACGTCGGCGGCGCTGCTCGGGCGATACCTACGGCATTGCGGCCTCCGCGCCATCATCCACATCCCCGATCGCCTGTTCGAAGGCTACGGGCCGAACACCGAGGCGGTTCGCGCGCTCGCCGCGCGCGGCGCAAGCCTGCTCGTCACCGTCGATTGCGGCACCACCAGCTACGAGCCGCTGCTGGAGGCGCGCCAGCTCGGCCTCGAGGTCATCGTCATCGACCACCACCAGGCTGACGAACGGCTGCCTGCGGCGCTTGCTGTGGTCAATCCCAACCGGCTCGACGATCTATCGACGCTCGGACACCTCGCCGCCGTCGGCGTCGTGTTCATGACCGTGGTCGCGGTCAACCGTGAACTGCGCGCACGCGGATTTTGGACCCCGGAGCGGCCGGAACCGGACCTCCTCGGTTTCCTCGATCTGGTCGCGCTCGGAACGGTTGCGGATGTGGTGCCGCTTACGGGCCTCAACCGCGCTTTCGTCGCCAAGGGTCTGTTGGCGCTGCGTCGGCGCGACAATGCCGGGCTCACCGCCTTGATGGATGTCGCGCGGCTCGGCGGCCCGCCCGAGCCTTGGCATCTTGGCTTCCTCTTGGGGCCGCGGATCAATGCCGGCGGCCGCATCGGCCGCGCCACGCTCGGCGTCGATCTGCTCATGCAAGACGATGCGTCCGAATGCGCGCGCCTCGCCGCGGAACTTGATCGACTCAACCGCGAGCGCCAAGCGATCGAACTTGCCACGCTGGCGCAGGCCGAGGCCGAGGCCATGGCCGCGCTCGGTGCCGAGGAGAAGGGGGCTGTGGTGGTGACCGCCGCCGATGGCTGGCATCCAGGCGTGGTCGGCCTCGTCGCCGCGCGGCTGAAGGAGCGGTTCGGACGCCCTGCCTTCGCCATCGCGCTCGAGCCGGGCGGCATCGGCACCGGCTCCGGGCGTTCGATCCCCGGCGTCGACCTCGGCCGCGCCGTGCGCCAAGCCGTGAGCACGGGTCTCATCATCAAAGGCGGCGGCCACGCCATGGCAGCCGGCGTCACGCTGCGGAAGGATACGCTGAGTGCGTTCCGCGCCTATCTCGAGGATGCGCTCGCGGGCGCGGTCGAGGCTGCGCGGCGCGAGGACGCGCTGCTGATCGACGGGGCGGTCACCGCCGCTGCCGCCAATGACGACATCGTAGCGACGATCGCGCGCGCGGGCCCATTCGGGGCGGGCAATCCCGAGCCGGTCATTGCGCTCCCCGCCCATACCATCGTCTATGCCGAAGAGGTGGGGCAGTCCCATATGCGTGTGCGGTTGCGCGCCGGCGACGGCTCGATCATCAATGCCATCGCGTTTCGCGCCTCTGGACAAAAACTCGGGATCGCGCTCGGGCAGAGCCGCGGGCGATCCGTGCACGCGGCCGGCACCTTGTGTCTCGACCGCTGGAACGGCGTCGAACGGGTGCAGCTACGGCTCATCGACGTGGCGCCGGCTGACGTGAGCCTCGGCATTCATTAACATCATTCATGCCCGTTCTGGGGAGGCCACATGCTTGCGCTGTCATCGCCCGCGCAGGCGGGCGATCCAGTAATTACGGCACCATCAATGGGCAAAGAGAAAATTTTCTGGGTGTACATCCTCGCCAGTAGGATTGGCGGCACTCTCTATATCGGCGTCACAAACGATCTTGTTCGGCGAGTATTCGAGCATCGATCGGAAGTGATGCAGGGCTTCACTAAACGATACGGCGTCCATCGCTTGGTTTACTTTGAACAATTCAGTGATATCGATAGTGCGATCCGTCGTGAAAAGCGGCTCAAGAAGTGGAATAGAGCGTGGAAGGTGCGATTGATAGAAGAAGCAAACCCGAACTGGGACGACCTGTTTCCCGCAATTGCAAACCGCTGAGGATACTGGATGCCCCGCTTTCGCGGGGCATGACACCGCCGAGAGTGGCACCTTCAGAAAGATCAAAGACAATGTCGAAACTTAAGCTCTCCGTCGCGGTCGGCAACTACGATCGGGTGCGTCCGCTCATGGACGGCGCGGTGCAGATCGACGGCGTCGATCCGGTGTTCATGAACTTGCCGCCCGAGGAAATCTTCTTCCGCGCCTTTCGCGGCATGGATTTCGACGTCTGCGAATTGTCGATGTCGAGCTTCACGGTGAAGACCGCCGAACGCAATTGCCCCTATGTGGGAGTGCCGGCGTTCGTGTCCCGGGCATTCCGTCACAATTCGATCTACGTGCGCAAGGACCGCGTTAAGTCGCCTGCCGATCTCAAAGGCAGGCGCGTCGGGCTGCCGGAATATCAGCTCACCGCCTGCGTGTGGGCGCGCATCATTCTGGAAGACGACCACGGCGTGAAGCCGTCGGACATGGTCTGGGTGCGGGGAGGGATCGAGCACCCCGGCCGGCCGGAGAAGATCGCCATCAAGCTCCCAGCCGGCGTGCGCATGGAAGACGCACCGCAGGACGCCACCATCTCCGAACTATTGGAGCGCGGCGACATCGATGGCTTCATCGCGCCGCGCGCGCCGAGCCTCGCGGGCAAGAAAAATCCCCATATCGGTTGGCTGTTTCCCGATCCGATCGCCGCCGGCCGCGACTATTTCATGCGCACCGGCATTTTCCCCATCATGCATATCACCGGTATCCGGCGTGAACTCGTCGACAAGCACCCGTGGTTGCCGGCGGCGGTGCTCAAGGCGTTTGGGCAAGCCAAGGCCAAGTGCCTCGAGGCGCTCGAAGACACGGCCGCGAGCAAAGTGACGCTGCCCTTCGTCGAGGAGCAGCTGCGCGCCGCGCGCGAGTTCATGGGCAACGACTTCTGGTCCTATGGGCTTGCGCCCAACCGCAAGGTGCTGGAGACCTTCCTGCGTCACCATTATGCGCAGGGCCTTTCGTCACGGCTGGTGTCGCCGGAAGAGCTGTTCCATCCCTCGACCCACGA
>JBKOXY010000030.1:0-6005 GCA_046725125.1 Pseudomonadota bacterium
TGTGGCACGCGGCGTTCGTGCGCAGCCCGCATCCGCACGCCGCGATCCGCCGGGTCGACGCGCACGGCGCGCTGGCGCTGCCGGGGGTTCACGCGGTGCTCACGCTCGACGATCTCGCGCCGGTCCTCGCCATGCGCCGCATGCTGCGCCACTCCAATTCCGGGACGCCGCTCGATCGCTACTGGTCGTTCGCCCTCGCCGACGGCGAAGTGTCTTACGTCGGCGAGGCGATCGCGATCGTGCTGGCCGACAACCGTTATGTCGCCGAGGACGCCGCGGCAAAGGTCGCGGTCGACTACGATGTGCTTTTATCCGTGTCGGACCCCCGCAGCGCGGTCGAGCCGAGTGCGCCCGCGGTTCGACGCGAGCTGAACACGAATATCGCCGCCAGCTACAAAGTCGCCTATGGTGATACCGAGGCGGCCTTCGCCAAGGCCGCCCACGTTTTCCACGAGGAGCTTTGGCAGCATCGCGGCGGCGGTCATCCGATCGAAGGCCGTGGCATTCTCGCGGAATGGCGCGACGACACCATGACGGTGTGGGCGTCGACGCAGAAAGCGCACGACCTGTTCCAGTCGTTGACCGCGCTGCTCGATTTCGACGAGAGCCGGCTGCGCGTGGCCACTCCCGATGTCGGCGGCGGCTTCGGTCCCAAGCTTTGCGTCTACCCGGAAGACATCGCGGTCACGGCGGCTGCCAAGCTCGTCAAGCGGCCGATCAAATGGATCGAGGACCGGCGCGAGCATTTCACCAACGCCGCCCAGGAGCGCGACCAATATTGGTCGCTCGACATCGCGGCGGACGCGGACGCCAAGCTCCTCGGGATCCGCGGCCGGCTGATCCACGATCTCGGCGCCTACGCCCTGCAAGACGTCAACATCCCCTACAACTCGGCGTCGATGATGAGCGGGCCCTACCTGCTGCCGGCGTTGTCGGTGGACGTGATCGTTGCCGCCACCAACAAGACGCCGGTGTCATCGGTGCGCGGGGCCGGCTATCCCCAGGCGGCCTTCGCCATGGAACGGCTCATGGACCGCCTGGCGCGCGAGCTGCGTCTGGAGCGCGCGGAGGTGCGCCGCCGCAATCTCATCCCGCCGGAGAAGATGCCCTACACCAAGCCGCTCAAGGCCCGCTCCGGCGCCAGTATGTGCTACGACAGCGGCGATTATCCCGCCTCGCAGGCGCAGGTCTTGCAGGCGGCGGGCTGGCAGGACTTTCCCCGGCGTCAAGCCGCCGCGCGCAGAGAGCGTCGCTATATCGGCATCGGGCTTGCCCATGGCCTCAAGGGCACGGGGCGCGGACCATTCGAGTCCGGCCTGGTGCGGGTCTCGAATACGGGGCGCGTGTCGGTATTCACCGGCGCCGCCGCCATCGGACAGGGTCTGCGCACCGCGCTCGCGCAGATTTGCGCGGGCGAGCTTGGCCTGCGGGCGCAGGACATCACCGTCGTGCCGGGTGATACCGGCGGCGTGTCGCTCGGGCTGGGCGCGTTCGCCAGCCGCCAGACCGTCACCGCCGGTTCATCCGTGCTGCTGGCCGCCCGCGCGGTGGCCGACAAGGCTAAGAAGCTCGCGAGCCATGTGCTCGAGGCGGCCGAGCACGATCTCGAGCTCGTGAACGGCGAGGTGCGCGTTGTCGGCGCCTCGCAGCTTTCGATCAAGCTCGGCGAACTCGCGCGCATCCTCAAGGGCGCGCCCGGCTACGGCTTCCCGGCGGACATCGATCCCGGCCTCGACGCCAGCGTTAATTGGAGGACCGATGCGCTCGCCTATGCCAATGCCTGTCACGTTGCCGAGGTCGAGGTCGACCCCGATACCGGTGGCGTCAAGCTTCTCAACTATGTGGCGCTTCAGGACTCCGGTACCTTGATCAATCCCATGATGGTCGACGGCCAGGTGCGCGGCGGTGTGGCGCACGGCATCGGCAATGCCATGCTGGAATGGATGGGATACGACGAGGTCGGCCAGCCCGTCACCACGACCTTCGCCGATTATCTGTTGCCGAGCGCCATGGAAGTCCCGGCGATCGAAACGCTCTACAAAGAGACGCCCTCGCCGCTCAATCCGCTCGGCGCCAAGGGCGCAGGCGAAGTCAGCACCATTCCGACCGCGGCCGCGGTGATCTCCGCCATCGAGGACGCGTTGCAACCTTTCGGTGTCCGCATCGCGCAAACGCCGGTCACGCCGCACAAGCTGGTCGAGCTCATCGCCAATGGCGTAAAGTCCTGAACGTCGAACAACCGCGCAAGGCTTTCTGCGATGCGAACCGGCTCCGACTATCTTCGCTCGCTCAATGACGGACGGCAGGTGTTCGTCGAGGGCGAACGCGTCAAGGATGTGACCGCGCATCTCGCCTTCCGCGAGGCGGCGCGCTCGGTCGCGCGGCTCTACGACATTGCGGCGGCGCCGGAGATGCGCGCGCGCATGACGTTCGTCTCGCCCAAGACCGGCGAGCCGGTGCTGCGCGCCTACCAGATCCCGCGCAGCCATGCCGATCTGCGGGCGCGACGTTTGTTTTCCGAGACCTGGGCGGAGGCGACATTCGGCTTGATGGGCCGCACCCCCGATCACGTCGCCGGCTTCTTCTGCGGCTACGCCGCGACGCCGGGCGTACTGGCCGCAGGCGGACAGAATTTCGCCGACAACGTGGTCGCCTTCTACGAGCACCTGCGCGACAATCACCTCTACGCCTCCTACGCCATCGTCCCGCCGCAGATCGACCGCAGCAAGCCCGCGCACAAACAGAGCGACCCGACGCTCTATGCCGGCGTGGCCAAGGAGCGCGATGACGGCATCGTCATCTCCGGCGCGCAGCAGCTCGCCACCGGCGGCGCGATCTCGGACGTCATCCATTTGAGCTGCATCCATCCGCTGCAGCCCGGCGACGAGAACTACGCCAACTGCTTGGCGGTTCCCGTCAATGCGCACGGGGTCAAGCTTTATCCGCGGCGACCGTTCGCGATCGGGGCGACCAACGCGTTCGACTATCCGCTCTCGAGCCGCTTCGACGAATCCGACAGCTACGTCGTCTTCGACAACGTGTTCGTGCCGTGGGAGCGGGTCTTCATCTACCGCAACCTCGAACTGTCGCGCGATCAATGGTGGAAGACGCCGTCGCATCTCTACGGCAACCATCAGGCGCAGGTGCGCTACGTCACCAAGCTGCGCTTCATGATCGGCATTGCGCAACGCATGAACGAGATGACCGGAAATGCCGCGAACCCGGCGGTGCAGATCGTGATGGGCGAGCTTGCCGCCTGGGTGTCGGTCTACGAGCACTTGTTGCTCGCGCACGAGGTGACGGCGCCGATCGACAAGGATGGCGTGCTGTGGCCGTCGCGGACCGCGCTCTATTCGGCGATGGCGCTGCAGTCCGAGCTCAACGGCCGCATGCTCGAAATCATCCGCGAGCTCACGGGCGCCGCCATGATCACGCTGCCGTCATCGCTGCGCGACTTCGAAAGCGAGGCGACGGCGCGCGACGTCGAGCGCTACATGCGATCGGCGTCCTCGGACGCGAAAAGCAAGGTGGCGCTGATGCGGCTCGCGTGGGACTTCATCGGATCGGAATTCGGCAGCCGCCACCAGCAATACGAGAAGTTCTACGGCGGCGCCTCGTTCCTGGTGAAGCAGAACGTCTATCGCAACTTCGATTTCACGCGGGCGAGCGCACTGGTCGACGCCGCGCTCAATCTGCCGCCGCTGGCGTCCGACTGAATCAAAAATCTTGTCGCTCCGGCTTGTAGGGTGGGCAAAGGCGCACGCGCGAGAAGCTTACGTCGCAACGCAAGTTTGATTGCGTGCGCCGTGCCGACGCGCAACTTGGTGCCGATGCGAAACAGACGCGTGGGCGCGCTTCGCTTCGCCCACCCTACTGCTTCCACAAATGCGAAAACTGCGTCGCCACGATGTTCTCGTAGGGCACGTCGCCCGCGAGGATGCCGACGTCGCGCGAGAACTGGTTCATGCCGGCGACGAAGCTTCGCGAGATCGAGGGATCGTAATAGGGAAGGTCCCGGCGAATGAGCTCGGCGATAAGCTCGGCCTCGGACGGCGGAAAAAGCTTGCGGCCGACCTCGCTCGCGCGCGCCACATTCTCCTTCAACGCGGCCTGCGTCCTCACCATGGCGCGCACGACGGCAGCTGCGGTCTCGGGCGAGCGCTCGATCAACCGGTCGGTCGTGGCGATCGAGGCCATCGTATAGTTGAAGCACGGCTTTGGCCCGTCGCCGCGCCGCACGTCGAGCACCACGGTTCCGACCCCGCGGCGAACCGCCACCTCGGTGCCCATGCCGTTGGCCCAGAAGCCGTCGATCTTGCGCTCTTCCAACGCCTTCGCCGCGGTGACGCCGAAATTCACGCCGGCGCCTTGCGCGCCCGGGACCGGCGCGATCTTCACTTGATCGCGTGAGAGGTCGATGCCGGCTTCGATCAGCAGGCGGCGCAGCCCCATGTCGACCCACGGCGCCGCGCCGATGCTGTGTCCCTTCACCACGTCGAGATCGCCTCGCTTGCCGCCGAGATCCCTGTGCATGACCAGGAACCAGTACATGCCCTGGCCCTGCGCGCACAGAAGCTTGGCGCCGTGCCAGCGCGGAAACGCCGACAGCGCGGAATGCGCGGATCCGCCGACGAAATCGACCGTGCCGTCGCGCAACGCCGCGTAGCACTTGTCCACGGGGTAGATCAGCTCGAGCGAGATATCGAGGCCTTCCTGGTTGAAGCAACCGAGCTCGATGGCAGCGATCGCGGGGAAATACGAGTTCGAGATCATGTCGGGCACGGCGAGCTTCATGTCAGCAACTCCGGTTTCTCATGCGGCATGACCATCCATCGTCCATCGCGCGCTAGTCGCGCTCGACCGGCGTATTCATGGCGACGTCGCTGCGTCGTTCGTTTGCCAGATGCTTGCCGAGTTCGAAATACTCGCTCTTCACCGCCATTTCGGCTTGGCGCTCCAATTCCCGTGGCCAATGGCCGAGATCATAGCCGTGCCATGGTGGCTGCGGCGTGAGCGGCGGCAAGCCGAGCCGTTCCCAGATCGCCTTGGCCCGCTCCATGAACTCGCGCTTGGGCAGCGCGACCGGCGCGTAGGTGCCCTTGAGCGTGGCGTTGATCAGCACGGCTGCGCTTTCCCCTTCGTCGCGCGGGCCGCGCGGCCCATGGCCGGGATCCTTGTGCGGCACCACCTTGAGGTCGTGCTGGGGCTGGCAGCGGTAGGCCATGGCCCAGAACAACGCATCGGCGTTTTCGGGCTCGATGTCCTCGTCGATGGCGACGATCCATTTGCCGGCAAAACGGTGCAGCGCGGCGGCGCCGTAGAGCGCGCGCCAGATTTCGCTCTCGGGCGTGCCGCGCGCGCACTGGATCGCGATCACGGCGTAGAGGCTGGTGAGCGGCTCGTGCATCGCCACCCGCTTGACGCCTTGGATGCCCAGCACCGACCGCAGATGGTGCAGATAGACCGGCTCCATCGCCACGCGGCGGATCACACTCGATTCGCTCGGCGTGACCTGGCTGATGAACGAGGTGAGGATCGCATCGCGCCGGCGCGTGATCGCGGTCACCTCCATGAAGGCATTGTACTCCTGCAGGTTCACGTAGCCATGGGATTCGCCGAACGGCGCCTCGGGCTCCAGCACTTCGGTGTTGATCAGGCCCTCGATGACGATCTCCGCCTCCGCCGGCACCGACAGATCGACGGTCTTGGCGCGCACCACGTTGATGGGGCCACCGGCAAGCGCGCCGGCAACGGCGATCTCGTCGAGATGCTCCGGCATCTTCTGCGCCGACGCATACGAGATCACCGGCGGGCAACCGACGACGACCGCGCAGGGGAGGGGCTCACCGCGCGCCTTGCGTTTCTCCCAATGGGCGAAAATCCCCGCGCGCAGCTCGACCGACGGATTCATCCCGAGCCGGCGCGGCGCCTTGAGCTGTCCGCGATAGTTGCCGACGTTTTGGACGCCGGTGTCGGGGTCCTTGGTGATGTAATGGCCGGCCGAG
>JBKOXY010000524.1:0-4915 GCA_046725125.1 Pseudomonadota bacterium
CCGTTCGTCAACGTGGGCGAGCGCACCAACGTCACCGGCTCGGCCAAGTTCCGCAAACTCATCACCGCCGGCGACTACGCAGGGGCGCTCGTCATCGCCCGCGACCAGGTGGAGAACGGCGCGCAAATCATCGATGTGAACATGGACGAGGGCCTGCTCGATTCCGAGCAGGCGATGACGACCTTCCTCAATCTGATCGCCGCCGAGCCCGACATCGCGCGCGTGCCGGTGATGGTCGACTCGTCGAAATTCTCGGTGATCGAGGCGGGGCTCAAGTGCGTGCAGGGCAAGCCGGTGGTGAATTCGATCTCGATGAAGGAGGGCGAGGCGGCGTTCATCGAACATGCCAAGATCGTGCGCCGCTACGGCGCCGCCGTGGTGGTCATGGCCTTCGACGAGCAGGGCCAGGCCGACACGCTGGAGCGCAAATGCGCGATCGCCAAGCGCGCCTTCGACATCCTGGTGGAGCAAGTCGGCTTCCCGCCCGAGGATATCATCTTCGATCCCAACATTTTCGCCATCGCGACCGGGATGGAGGAGCACAACGGCTACGGCGTCGCCTTCATCGAGGCGGCGCGCTGGATCCGGGCGAACTTGCCGCACGTCCACGTCTCCGGCGGCGTATCCAACCTGTCGTTCTCGTTCCGCGGCAACGAGCCGGTGCGCGAGGCCATGCACTCCGTGTTCCTCTATCACGCGATCAAGGCCGGCATGGACATGGGCATCGTCAATGCCGGGCAGATCGCGGTCTACGACGATCTCGATGCCGAGCTGCGCGCGTGTTGCGAGGACGTGGTGCTCAACCGGCGCGCGGACGCCGCCGAGCGGCTGCTCGCGCTCGCGGAGCGCTATCGCGGGCATGGCAAGGAGAAGAAGGAAGCCGATCTCACTTGGCGCGAGCGGCCAGTCGAGGAGCGGCTGTCCCACGCGCTCGTGCACGGCATCACCGATTTCATCGAAAGCGACGTCGAGGAGGCGCGGCGCAAAGCCGAGCGGCCGCTGCACGTGATCGAAGGCCCGCTGATGGACGGCATGAATGTGGTCGGCGACCTGTTCGGCTCCGGACGAATGTTCCTGCCGCAGGTGGTGAAATCCGCGCGCGTGATGAAGCAGGCGGTCGCCTATCTCATGCCGTTCATGGAGCAGGAGAAAAAAGAGAAGGGACTCGAAAAGAAGAATTCCAACGGCAAGATCGTCATGGCCACGGTCAAGGGCGACGTGCACGACATCGGCAAGAACATCGTCGGCGTCGTGCTCCAGTGCAACAATTACGAGGTCGTCGATCTCGGCGTGATGGTGCCGGCGGCGAAAATCCTGGAGACCGCGCAGAAGGAGAACGCGGATATCATCGGACTCTCCGGCCTCATCACGCCGTCGCTCGACGAGATGTGCCACGTCGCCGCGGAGATGGAGCGGCAAGGCTTCGACGTGCCGCTGCTGATCGGCGGCGCCACCACGAGCCGCGTGCATACCGCGGTGAAAATCCATCCCAACTACCGGCGCGGGCAAGCGGTCTACGTCACCGACGCGAGCCGCGCCGTCGGCGTCGCGGCCAATCTGATGTCGGGTGAGGCGCGGCCGTCTTACGTGGCCGACATTCGCCAGGAATATGCCCGCATCGCCGCCGCGCATGCGCGCGGCGAAGCGACCAAACAGCGGCTTTCGCTTGCGGACGCGCGCGCGAACGCGCTCAAGCTCAACTGGTCGGGAAATTATGTTCCGCCGCGACCGAGTTTCCTGGGATCGCGAGTGCTCGAGGATTATTCGATCGCGGAGCTTCGCGACTACATCGACTGGTCGCCGTTCTTCGCCACCTGGGAGCTCGCCGGCAAGTTTCCCGCGATCCTCGACGACGCCAAATACGGCCCGGCTGCGCGCAGCTTGTTCGACGACGCCCAGGCGATGCTCGAGCGCATGGCATCCGAGCGCTGGCTGCGCGCCAGCGCGGTGTTCGGATTCTGGCCGGCCAATTCCGAGGGCGACGATATCCTGCTCTATGGCGACGAGGCGCGCACGGCGCCGATCGCGGTGCTGCACACGCTGCGCCAACAACTCACCCGCCGCGAAGGGCGCGCCAATATCGCGCTCGCCGATTTCGTGGCCCCGCGCGCGAGCGCGCTTGCCGACCACGTCGGCGCCTTCATGGTCACCGCCGGCATCGGCGAGGACGATGTGGCGGAGCGCTTCAAGTGGGCGAACGACGATTATTCGGCGATCATGGTCAAGGCGCTCGCCGATCGCCTCGCCGAAGCCTTCGCGGAGCGCCTGCACCAGCGGGTGCGCCGGGAATTCTGGGGCTATGCTCCGGACGAAGCGCTCAGCAACGTGGAGCTGATCGGGGAAAAATATCGCGGTATCCGCCCGGCGCCGGGCTATCCCGCGCAGCCCGACCACAGCGAGAAGGCGGCGCTGTTTGCGCTGCTCGACGGCGAGCGGCGCATCGGGCTCAAGCTCACCGAGAGCTTCGCCATGTGGCCGGGTGCTTCCGTCTGCGGGCTCTATTTCAGCCACCCCGAGAGCCACTATTTCGGCGTCGGCAAGATCGAGCGCGATCAGGTCGAGGACTACGCCGCCCGCAAGGGCTGGACCGCGACCGAGGCTGAGAAATGGCTCGCGCCGGTGCTCAACTATGACCCACTGATCGCGGCGCGAACGGCGGCGGAATAGCTCGCGAAGTCATGCGGCAGTTTCCGCGAATAATCGAAGCGAATGCGCAGCCTCGATGAGGCGGTGCCGAGTCGAGAGTGGAAGATGCAGGTTGGTTTCTTCTTCTGGCCCTACACCCTCGATCTTTGCGAGCAACTCGCCGAGCGCGCCGACCGCTACGGCTATGCCATGATCGGCATTGCCGACACACCGGGAAACGCCATGGATCCCTGGGTGTCGGCGGCGATGGTCGCGCGCGCCTCGCGGCGCGCGCGCGTTGCGCTCTGCGTCACCAATCTGCTCACCCGGCATCCCGCCGTCAGCGCGGCCGCGATCGCCTCGCTCGACCACGTCTCGAATGGACGCGCGGTGCTCGGCATTGGCGCTGGACACAGCGGCACCAAGAATGTGGGGTTGCCGAAGTCGCGCGCGAGCGAGTTGGCGGAAGGGGTGACGTTCATCAAGACGCTGTTGAAAGGCGCGCCGGCGACCCTTGGCGGGGCGAGCGCGCATCTGCCGTGGATCAAGCGCGCGCCGCCGGTGTTTCTCGCCGCCTCCCATCCGCAGCCGCTGCAGGCGGCCGGCCGAACCGCGGACGGCGTGTTCGCCAATTACGGCCTCACCGCTGACAACATCCGCGATTCGCGAGCGCACATCGCCGCCGGAGCCAAAGCCGCCGGCCGCGCGGGCGACGACATCGAGATTTGGCAGATCGCGGCGCTCGACTGCAACGAGGATCGCAATGCCGCGCGCAACAAGGTCGGCGCCATGCTCGCGTTTCTCGCCGGCTACGTGATCGGAGACAAGCATCTGGAGACGCGTGGCGTGCCCGAGCCGCTGCGTGCGCCGCTGCTCGAATTGCGCAGGCGCTACAGCACTCGGCCGGGTGAAGCCGATATCAGGCTGGTCGAAGAGCTCGGCCTGTTCGATTATCTGTCGCGCCGGCTGTCGATCTGCGGCAATCCGCAGGATTGCCTCGCGCAGGCGCTCGCCGCCAAAGCCGCAGGCGCCGAGCGGCTGATGCTCACGGTCAGCCTCGCCTCCGACCCGGTGCGTACCGTCGAATTGTTCGGCGAACACGTGCTTCCGAAACTGTGAATTCCGGAAAGTGCGACCACCGAGCTTGCCGGCATAACCCACTCTTCCAAGCGCGCGGGATATTAGCGTAAGCTTTCATTCGCGATCTGCCGGCAGGGCATGCCGAGCAAAGGTCAGGGAGGGGATCATGAGCGAAGTCGGCACTTTCGAGTCTTCTCCATGGTATCGCTCGCTCAACCGGTCGCAGTGGAAAGCGCTTATCGCCGCGAACCTCGGGTGGACGTTCGATGGTTTCGAAGTGTTCGCACTTATTCTCACCGTTGGCGTTGCGCTGCATCAACTCTTGGACCCTTCCCAATACCCGCGCATCCCCGCCTATGCCGGCGCGGTCATTGCAATAACTGTCTTCGGTTGGGCGATCGGCGGCCTGCTCGGCGGCGTGCTTGCCGACTATCTCGGCCGCAAGCGCTCGATGACCCTTACGATCCTTGCCTATTCGCTGCTCACGGGCGTGAGCGCGTTCTCCTGGGATTGGCTGTCGTTTGCCGTGTTTCGCTTTCTCGTTGGGCTCGCGATCGGCTCGGAATGGGCGACCGGGGCGTCGATCATGGCCGAGCTTTGGCCGGCCAAGGCACGCGGCAGGGGTGGTGCCTTTTTGCAAGCGGGATACCCGATCGGAAGCATTCTGGCCTCCGGTGTCTGGCTCCTCATCGGCACCTCCGGCCCCGATGCTTGGCGGTACATGTATCTGATCGGCGTCCTGCCGGCGCTGATCGTGTTTTGGATCCGGCGCAATATTCCCGAATCTCCCCGGTGGGAGGAATCGAACAGACGCCGTCGCGCCGCGTATGATCTGCGGCGGCAAGGCGTGGCGCTCCAAGGGGAAGACGCAGCGCTGGTGCGCTTTACACTGGTTGATGTGTTTGCCGAACCCGCCGTCCGCGCGCGCCTGTTTTTGACGTTCGTGATGTCGCTGTCGGTGACGATCGGCTATTGGGGCGTTTCGACGTTTGTTCCGAGCTATGTCGGATCGGTTGCAACCGCTGCCGGCCTTCCGGCCCAGCGCTGGGCGGCATTGGCTGGCTTAGTCCAAAATCTGGGCGCCTTGATCGGTTTCGCCAGCTTTGGCTTCCTTGCCGATGCCTTTGGCCGCAAGCCGACCACCATATTGTTTTATCTGATGTGCCTGATCCTGACGCCGATCGTCTACCTGTGGGTGCAGGATATCCAT
>JBKOXY010000351.1:0-6348 GCA_046725125.1 Pseudomonadota bacterium
AGCGGCTGCGGGCCGCAGTTCAGCGCTAACGGAGAAGAATGTCATGCAGCTCGCGATGATCGGATTGGGCAGGATGGGCGCCAACATGGTGCGGCGCCTGATCAAGGACGGCCATCAGTGCGTGGTCTTCGACATGTCGCCGAAGGCGGTCGCAGAGTTGGTGCGCGAGAAGGCGGTCGGGGCCGCCTCGCTTGCCGAGCTCGTGCGCAAGCTGGAGAAGCCGCGCGCGGTCTGGCTGATGGTCCCGGCGGCGGTCGTGGACAAGACCATTGTCGACCTCGTGCCTCACCTCGAGAGCGGCGACATCCTCATCGACGGCGGCAACTCGTACTACGTGGACGACATCCGCCGCGCCCAGGAGCTCGCGCCGAAAGGAATCAACTACGTGGATGTCGGGACCAGCGGTGGCGTCTGGGGCCTGGAGCGCGGATACTGCATGATGATCGGCGGGCCGGATGCGGCCGTGCGGCATCTCGATCCGATCTTCAAGACGCTGGCGCCTGGTGCGGGGGACATCCCGCGTACGCCCGGGCGCGAGCGCATCGGCGGCACCGCCGAGCTCGGTTACCTGCACTGCGGAGCGAACGGCGCCGGTCATTTCGTCAAGATGGTCCATAATGGGATCGAGTACGGCATCATGGCCGCCTACGCCGAAGGGATGAGCATTCTGCGCCACGCCAATGTCGGCGAACAGCAGCGCGCGGTCGACGCAGAAACGACGCCGCTGCGCAACCCGGAGCTTTATCGCTACGACCTCAATTTGCGCGACATTGCGGAAGTATGGCGGCGCGGCAGCGTTATCGCGTCGTGGCTGCTTGACCTCACCGCAACCGCGCTGACCAAGGATCCCGCGCTCACGAACTTTGCCGGCAAGGTCTCCGATTCCGGGGAAGGGCGCTGGACGATCAAAGCCGCGATCGACGCGGCCGTGCCGGTACCCGTGCTTTCGACCGCGCTCTACGAGCGTTTCAGCTCGCGCGGCGAAGCTACGTTTGGCGACAAGCTGCTCTCCGCCATGCGCTACGAATTCGGCGGCCATCTGGAGAAAACCGCGGGCTGAGGGTCGGCCTGCGTCAGGGCGGCGTGCGAAAGCGGAGGTCGTCCCGTGAAGATCGAAGTTTATCCCGATGACGATGTGGTCGCCCGCAAGGCGGCGGCGGTCATCGCCGCTGCCGCCCGCGCGGCGGTCACATCGCGCGGGCGCTTCGTCATGGCGGTCAGCGGCGGCCACACGCCGTGGTCGATGCTGCGCGCATTGGCCGCTGATGAGCTGCCCTGGCAGCAGGTGCACGTCGTTCAGGTGGACGAGCGGGTCGCGCCGGCAGCCGATCCCGACCGAAACCTCGCGCACTTACGCGCAAGCCTGCTCGATCATGCGCCGCTGCCCCCCGACCACATCCATGCCATGCCGGTCGAAGCAGCGGACCTCGATCGCGCGGCCGAGCAATACGCCCTCACGCTGCGGGACGTGGCAGGTTCCCCGCCGGTGCTGGACCTCATTCATCTCGGCCTCGGACCGGACGGCCACACCGCATCGCTGGTGCCCGGAGATCCGGTCCTCGACATCACGGATGCGGACGTCGCGGCGACCGGTTCTTATCACGGCCGACGCCGGATGACGTTGACTTTTCCGATCATCAACCGCTCCCGCCTTGTCCTGTGGCTGGTGACCGGCGGCGAGAAGGCCGCAACGCTCGTGCGCTTGCGCGACGGCGATCGATCTATTCCGGCGTCGCGCGTGCGTCAGGATCGCTCCCTGGTGCTGGCCGACCGTGCCGCGGCCGAACGGCCCGGCAGCAGCGAAAAACTGGAGGCGCAAAAATGAGTGCTATCGCCAGCCCCGCGGTGAATTCGCCCCGACCGATGACCAACGCGCAATTGGACCAATTGTCGATCAATTGCATTCGCACGCTGTCGATCGATGCGGTCCAGCAGGCCAAGTCCGGGCATCCCGGCACGCCGATGGCGCTTGCGCCGCTCGTCTACACGCTTTGGAACCGCGTCATGCGCTTCGATCCGCAGGACCCGATCTGGCCGAACCGCGATCGGTTCGTGCTCTCCAACGGTCATGCCTCGATGCTGCTGTGGTCGGTGCTGCACCTCACCGGCACCCGTGCCGTGAATGCCGAATACGAGCGGCTCGGTCAACCCGCGGTTTCGCTCGACGACATTCGTCACTTCCGGCAACTCGGCAGCAAGGCTCCAGGTCATCCCGAGTACCATTTGGTTTCGGGAGTCGAGGCCACGACCGGACCGCTCGGGCAGGGCGTCGCCACCAGCGTGGGCATGGCCATCGCCGAGGCGTGGCTCGCCAACCGCTACAATCGCCCCGACTTCGAGATCTTCGGCTACAACATCTATACCGTTTGCGGCGACGGCTGCATGATGGAGGGCGTGAGTTCGGAAGCCGCATCGCTGGCGGGCCATCTCGCGCTGGATAACCTCTGCTGGATCTACGACAACAATCACATCACGATCGAAGGCAACACGCGCATCACCTTTACCGAGGACATCGCGGCGCGGTTCCTCGGTTACGGGTGGAACGTTCTGCGCGTGGGCGACGCCAATGATATCGACCGGATCGAGCACGCCTTGGACGTCTTTCACAAGACCAAGGATCGCCCGACCTTCATCATTCTTGACAGCCACATCGGCTACGGCTCGCCGCATAAGCAGGACACCGCCGCGGCTCACGGCGAGCCGCTGGGTGAGGAGGAGGTGCGCCTCACCAAACGCGACTACGGCTGGCCCGAGGACGCCAAGTTCCTGGTTCCCGACGCCGTGCGCGCCCACTTCGCCGCGGGAATCGGCGCGCGCGGCGCGCAGGCCCGCAGCCGGTGGACCGAACTGTTCGCAGCCTACCGATCGAAATATCCGCAGCTCGCGACCGAGATCGACCTGATGCAGCGGCGCGAGCTGCCGGGAGGATGGGATCGCGGGCTTCCCGTGTTTCCGGCCGACGCCAAGGGCATCGCAGGACGGGATGCGTCGGGCAAAGTGCTCAACGTGCTTGCGCAGAATATTCCCTGGCTGCTGGGCGGATCGGCGGATCTCGGCTCGTCCAACAAGACCACGCTGACGTTCGAGGGCGCCGGAGACTTCGAGCCGGGCACTCCCGGCGGCAGGAACCTGCATTTCGGCATCCGCGAGCACGCGATGGCCGCCGCCGTCAATGGGCTCTCGTTGTCGAAACTGCGGGCCTTCGGCGCCACGTTCTTCATCTTCAGTGACTATGCGCGGCCAGCCATTCGGCTCTCCGCCCTGATGGAACTGCCCACCATCTTTGTGTTCACCCACGACGCCATGGGCGATGGCGAGGACGGCCCGACGCACCAACCGGTGGAGCAGCTTGCGTCCTTCCGCGCCGAACCCGGCTTGGTCGTCCTGCGGCCGGCGGACGCCAACGAGGTCGTCGAGGCCTATCGCTATATCATGCAACTGCGGCACGAGCCGGCGGTGCTGGCGCTGTCGCGTCAACCGCTGCCGACATTGGACCGCAGCAAGTACGCGCCGGCATCCGGGGTCGCGCGCGGCGCCTATGTGCTCGCCGATCCCCCGGCGGGAAAGCCTGAAGTGATCCTCATCGCGTCGGGCAGCGAGGTCAGTCTCTGTGTCAACGCCCACGAGGAGCTGCTCGCGGAGGGCATCCGCTCGCGCGTGGTCTCGATGCCGTCCTGGGACATTTTCGAACATCAGCCGCAAGCGTACCGGGACAGCGTGCTGCCGCCCGACGTCACGGCGCGCGTCGCGGTGGAGCAGGCCTCGACCTTCGGTTGGGAACGCTACGTCGGCTGGTCCGGTCGCGTCATCGGCATGAAGACATTTGGCGCCTCGGCCCCGCTCAAAGAGCTGCTGCGAAAATACGGGTTCGAGCCCGAGCGCGTCACGGAGGCCGTCAAAGAGCTGCTCGGCAAGAAGAGCTGAACGACCCGCGAAACAGGCTGGGATGCGATGACCAAAACGCCCGATGTTGTCTTCCTGTTCGACGTCGACAACACGCTCATCGACAACGATCGCGTACAGGCCCATCTGAGCGAGCACCTCGAGCAGACCTATGGCGCCGCGACCCGCGACCGGTACTGGGAAATTTTTGAGCAGCTGAGGAGCGAACTCGGATATGCCGATTACCTCGGCGCGTTGGAGCGCTACCGGATGGAGGACTTGCACCGTCCGGAGGTGCTGCGGATGTCGAGCTGGCTCGTCGATTATCCGTTCGCCGATCGCCTTTATCCTCGTGCGCTAGACGCGGTGAAGCACGTGCAGCAATGGGGGACCATCGTCATCCTCTCCGACGGTGATGCCGTGTTCCAACCGCGCAAGGTTGAACGATCCGGTCTCTGGCAGGCGTTCGAGAACCGTGTCCTCATTTACATCCACAAGGAGCAGGAGCTTGACGATGTAGGGCGTCTCTACCCCGCCGACCACTACGTCCTGATCGACGACAAATTGCGCATCCTATCCGCAGTGAAAAAATTCTGGGGTGAAAGCGTCACGACTGTGTTTCCGAAACAAGGTCATTATGCGCTCGACTTCAAGAGCCTGGCCGAGTATCCGCCGGCGGATATCGAGCTCGCCAGCATTGGCGATCTGCTCAATTACGATCTGTCTTCATTCCTCAAGAAGAACTGAAAGGCATATATCGCGTACTGCGAAGCCGGGGGAACAAGATCGCGGCCACCTCAGCTTTGTTGGAAGACACGATGGAGACGACGCATGGCGTTCACGGTCAGAAGCAACAGTTTCAAGGACGGCGATTATCTCGCCAACGCCCATATTCTGTCAGCCGACTTCGGCTTCGGCTGCGCGGGCAACAACCAATCGCCACATCTGGCGTGGTCGGGAGCACCCGCCGGCACGAAGAGCTTCGCCATTACCTGTTTCGATCCGGATGCACCCACGGGCAGCGGGTTCTGGCACTGGCTGGTGGTGAACATCCCGCCGAACGTAACCGAGCTTGCGGCTGATGCCGGCAATCCGAAGGCCCCGCAGCTGCCACGGGGAGCGCTGCAGACCCGGACCGACTTCGGCACGCCTGGCTACGGCGGTCCGTGTCCGCCCGCCGGCGACCATCCGCACCGTTATCTGTTCACGGTGTTCGCAGTCGGGACCGACAGCCTGCAGGTGACGGCGGATACGTCGGCAGCCGTCATCGGCTTTCAACTCCATTTCAATACGCTGGCCAAGGCGGCGATCATGGGCCTCTACAAGCGGTGACCGGACGTCTGGGGCGCGGTCGGCTCAGTCTCCGGCGCCGGAGGGCGCAGCACCAAGATCGGTCGCGGTGACCGCGTGGAGCAGAGCACGTAGCCCTGCGGCGCGCCGGCCGCCGAACGCCGCCGCAAATCTTGTCTGCGCTTGGGTCCAGCCCGTGCGAGCCGCGCGCAGCCGCGCCGCGCCGGCCTTGGTCAAACGCAGCACCTTGCTCCTTCGGTCGTCGCGGCCCGGCACGACGTCGATCAATCCTTCGCGCTCGAGCGGCAAGATATTGCGGCCGAGCGTGGTTCGATCCATGACCAAGGCTTTGGCCAGGGCATTGATCGTCATCGGTCCCGCGAGCCTCAGCCTTATCAGGATCGAAAACTGGGTGGTGCGCAGCCCGCTCGACGCCAGCAATTGATCGTAAAATTGCGTGACGTGTCGGCTCGCTTGGCGCAGCGCCAAGCAATTGCAGACCTCGGGCTTCGGACGGGTGTCGGAGCGCATCGGTAAATTGTCGCCTGAGTTTGCGTGCGTATGCGCTTATATGGGGCGCATCTGCCTTCGTGTCAACCGAGCTGACATGCTGCTCGCCGCGCGAAGACGCTGCGACTGGCCACTTAGGTCTCGAGCTTAGCCTTGATCTCGCATCAGCTTGTCGAGCGTGATCGGCAGATCGCGCACGCGTTTGCCGGTCGCATGATAGACCGCATTCGCGACCGCGGCGGCGGTGCCGACGATGCCGATTTCGCCGACGCCTTTGACGCCAAGCGGATTGATCTCGTCATCCTTCTCTTCGACGAAGATGACGTCGATCGCGTGCACATCCGCATTCACCGGCACGTGATAGTCGGCGAGATTATGGCTCATGAAGCGCCCGAACCGGTGATCGGTGACGGTCTCCTCATGCAGCGCCATGCCAATGCCCCCGACGACGGCGCCGAGAATCTGGCTACTCGCGAGCTTTGGGTTGAGGATGCGGCCGGCCGCCACCGCGCTGACCACGCGCGTGACCCGGATGACACCAAGCTGCTCGTCGACCTTGACCTCGGCGAACACCGCCGAATGCGTTAAATGCGAGTATTTGCTGCGCTCGTTCGGCTCGGCGCTGGCTTCTTTTTCGATCCGGTCGGCTTTGCCGGCCCGCATCGC
>JBKOXY010000443.1:0-6285 GCA_046725125.1 Pseudomonadota bacterium
ACGTCCGAGGATATCGTCAAGGCCGCTCGTCTGATCCGCACCGGCAAGGTGTTTGCGCTCGGCATCCCGCTCGACAGCAACGGCCCGCAGACCGGTCTGTTCGGGGGGCGCTTCAATCCGATCCACCAGATGCTGGCGACCGGCACCGACGCCATCGCCGGCCGGCAGGATTGGAACAAGATCCGCTACGCCGACGACACGCTGAATCTGTGCGTGCAAGGGGCGACTCACTGGGATGCGCTTGGGCACATCTTCTACGAGGACAAAGCCTACAACGGCTATGACGCCAAGCTCATCGACGCCAAAGGGCTGAACGTGCTGGGCATCGAGCATTCCAAGAACAAGATGGTGGGGCGCGGCGTGCTGCTCGACATCGCGCGTTTCCGCGGCGTCGACTGGCTCAAGGACGGCGAAGGCATTTCCAACGACGAGCTCGACCGATGCGCCAAGCAGCAAAAGGTCGAGGTCGGCCGCGGCGACTTCGTCATCATTCGCACCGGACAGATGGAACGCTGCCTCAAGGAGAAGAAGTGGGGCGGTTACGCCGGCGGCGACGCGCCCGGCGTTAAGTTCGAGAATTGCTATTGGTGCCAGGACAAAGAGATCGCCGCCATCTGCACGGATACCTGGGGCGTCGAGGTGCGGCCGAACGAGACCACGGAAGCAAACCAGCCCTGGCACTGGGTGGCGATTCCGGCCATGGGGCTGTGCATGGGCGAAATCTTCTATCTCAAGGATCTGGCGCAGGATTGCGCCGACGACGGCATCTACGAATTCCTCTTCTGCGGACCGCCGCTGATCATCACCGGCGGCACCGGCTCGCCGATCAATCCGCAGGCGATCAAGTGACGTCGTAGGCGTCATCCAAATGCCGAACCGGCAAACCCGTGTTCGGATGGTGCGCGTCTTTAGGTATAGTGGACGTAAAGACGTGAGCGGCCGGAACGAGCCCGGCCGCGACGAAGGATAAAACGGAGGCCCCCATGGCCCGCTATCTCAAGCGCGGAATGGACGCGAGCGCGATCAAAGCCGCCGACGCCAAGGTGCGCGCGACGGTGGAAACCATCCTCGCCGAGGTCGAGACGCGGCGCGATGCGGCGGTGCGCGAGCTCTCGCAAAAGTTCGACAACTGGTCGCCGCCCTCGTTCAAGCTGACCGCGTCAGAGATCGAGCGCGCGATATCGCGGCTGGGCAAGCGCGACCTCGACGACATCAAGTTCGCGCAGGCGCAGGTGCGCAATTTCGCGCAGAAGCAGAAGGAGACCCTACGCGATCTCGAAGTCGAGACGCTGCCCGGCGTCGTGCTCGGTCACCGCCACATCCCGGTGAATTCGATCGGCTGCTACGTGCCGGGTGGACGCTATCCCATGGTCGCCTCGGCGCATATGTCGATCGTGACCGCGCGCGTGGCGGGCGTGAAACGCATTATCGCCTGCGCACCGCCGTTCAAAGGCGGGCCGCATCCGGCCATCGTCGCCGCCATGCACTTCGGCGGCGCCGACGACATCTACGTGCTCGGCGGCGTGCAGGCGGTCGCCGCCATGGCGCTCGGCACCGAGACGATCGGCGCCGTGGACATGATCGTGGGGCCCGGCAACGCCTATGTGGCGGAAGCCAAGCGCCAGCTCTTCGGCCGCGTCGGCATCGATCTGCTCGCGGGCCCGACCGAAACGCTGATCATCGCCGATGACAGCGTGGACGGCGAGATCTGCGCCACCGATCTGCTCGGCCAGGCCGAGCACGGCCCGACCTCGCCCGCCATCCTCATCACCACTTCCGAGAAGCTTGCGCGCGACACCATGCGCGAGGTCAACCGGCTGCTCGCGATCCTCCCTACCGCCGACGCCGCCGGCAAGGCGTGGGCGGATTTCGGCGAGGTCATCGTGTGCGAGAGCGAGGAGGAAATGGTGCGCGAGGCCGACCGCGTCTCCTCCGAGCACGTTCAGGTGATGACGCGAGACCCGGACTACTTCCTCGACAACATGAAGAACTACGGCTCGCTGTTTCTCGGGCCCCGCACCAATGTCGCCTATGGCGACAAGGTGATCGGAACCAACCACACGCTGCCGACCAAGAAGGCCGCGCGCTACACCGGCGGCCTGTGGGTGGGGAAATTCCTCAAGACCTGCACCTATCAAAAAGTGCTCACCGACCAGGCGTCCGCCCTGGTCGGCGAATATTGCTCGCGGCTCTGCATCCTCGAGGGCTTCTACGCCCATGCAGAGCAGGCCAATGTGCGCGTGCGCCGCTACGGCGGACGCAACGTGGCCTTTGCGCAGGCGGCGGAGTGAGCGGTCGGGCCACGCACGTTGCCGGGCCGCTTTGTCGGTGCGGGATCGAAAGCTGGCAGGCGCTCGAGTGAGCTGATTTGCGATAACACGGTCTACCCGTCTTTCACGATGCCCCGCGCATCAGCGCGGTGGCAGTCGCTCATAGATCGGCAGGCTCTCGGGGATGATGTGGAAGGGTTGTCGATCAACCGCGTAGATCGCCATTTGCGAGGCGCCGAATAGGCTCGGATCATCGAGCGTTCCGACTTTCAGGATTACCGCATTTAGGCCTGGCCGCCGCGTGGCAATGTGAGTGCCACATGTCTCACAGAATTCGCGCGTCACCGGTTGTTCCAGATCGCTGCGCGCGAAGGCTTTTGGCGTACCGCTAACGTAGCGGAACCCTTCGGGTGGCATCAGCATAAACATGTTCGGTGCTCCGCCGCTGATGTATTGACATTCACGGCAGTGGCATTGGGCTTTCAGGCGCGGTTCGCCTTGAGCAACGTATCGGATTTTCCCGCAATAGCATCCGCCTTCGAACGTCATTTGAAATCCTCCGCATGTGGTGAGACTAATGCTTTGACAACGCCGTGGGAAGATCGACGTGGATGATCTAATAGCTTAAGCTGCCAAGCGCTTACTAAACTAATTCCTAAAATGAAAATCGCTCGTCGCATTGCCTCCCCAAAGGCCAAGGACAGCGTCAAATGTTACTACCCGCGGAATAGGGCCGAATGGTCATTTTTGCGCAGCAACATTTCAAAGCCGACCATGTCTCTTGTGGGTCAAAATGCGACTTGGTCGCATCGTCCAGGCATGACCGCTCTTACCCCAGAATCAGAAGGGATCGATGCCATGCCAGCTCAAGCGCACGACACTACGTCAAGGCCCGTCATCTCCGCGATCGCGGCAGAACTATTCGTCGCCGATATTAAGGCGTCGTGCGATTTCTTCACCCAAAAGCTCGGCTTCTCGCTTGTGTTCACCTATGGGGAACCGCCATTTTATGCCCAGGTGAAGAGGGACAGGGCCCTGCTCAATCTCAAATGCGTCGATTATCCGGTTATCGATCCCGCGCTCAGGGATCGGGAGAGCCTGCTGTCAGCCGACATGGCTGTCGATACGCACGAAGAGATCAAGCAGCTGTTCCTGGAATTTCAAGCGGCAGGCATCACCTTCTTTCAGACGCTCAGGAAGGAGCCCTGGGGTGCGGAGACCTTCATCGTCAAGGACCCCGATGGCAACTTGCTTCTCTTCGCGGGTCCCGCCGACTAGGCTTTGGCGCGCCGGCATCGCGGTGCAGGACATCGGCGCATGATGGTCGACCTCGCCAAAACACCCTCCTTCCGTCTCGACGGCAAGCGCGCGCTCGTCACCGGCGGCGGACGCGGCATCGGGCTCGCTGCGGCGTCGGCGCTGGCGCAAGCCGGCGCGCAGGTGACGCTCGCCGCGCGCACGCGGGACGAGATCGAGGCCGCGGCGCAAGCGATCGTCGCGCGCGGTGACAAGGCCGACGCGCTTCAACTCGACGTCACCGATCTCGATGCCGTGCGGCACGCGATCACGGCGGCGCAACCGTTCGACGTGCTGGTCAACAATGCCGGCACCAATCGCCCGGCCGCTCTGATGGACGTCAAGGTCGAGGATTTCGACGTCATTTTTGCGCTCAACGTCCGTGCCGCCTTCTTCATGGCGCAGGCGGTGGCACGCCGCCTAATCGAGGCCAAACGCGGCGGCTCGATCATCAACGTCTCTTCGCAGATGGGCCATGTCGGGGCGGCGCGCCGCACCGTCTATTGCGCCAGCAAGCACGCCATGGAAGGTTTCACCAAGGCGATGGCGATCGAGCTCGCGCCCCACAACATTCGCGTCAACAGCCTGGGGCCGACCTTTCTGGAGACGCCGATGACGCGGCCGTTCTTCGAGAACACGGCCTTCCGCGACGAGGTGCTCTCCAAGATCAAACTCGGCCGACTGGGGCAGCTCGAAGAGTTGACCGGCGCGATCGTCTTCCTCGCCTCCGACGCCTCGTCACTGATGACCGGCGCAGCCCTCGTCCTCGACGGCGGCTGGACGGCGGAATAGGCCTGTCGCCTTACGCGAAGTGCGAGCCCGCGAGCTCAGCCCATCTTGACCGGATAGACCGGCTGCTCGCCGCTCAACACCCGCGCGACGTCGGCGGCGCACTTGGTCTGCAGCTCATTGAGCGCCTCGACCGAATAGAACGCGGTGTGCGGCGTCAGGATCACATTGCCGCGGCCGATCAGCCTGGAGTCCTTGGGCAGCGGCTCGACCGCGACCACGTCGAGCGCCGCGCCGCCGAGGCGACCGGAATCGAGCGCCGAAACAAGCGCGTCTTCGTCCACCAAGGGTCCGCGCGCGGTGTTGATGAGCAACGCGCCCGTCTTCATCTTGCGGAAGACCTCGGCGTTGAACAGCCCGCGCGTGGCCGACATCAGCGGCGCGTGGATGGAGACGAAGTCGGAGATTTCGAGCAACCGGTCGAAGCTCACGCTTTCGACGCCGGCGGCGGCGAGCGCCTGCTGCGACACGTAAGGATCATGGGTGACGACGCGCAGCTCGAACGCCTTGGCTTTCGGCGCCAACGCGCGCGGAATGTTGCCGAAGCCGACGAGACCGAGCACGCGTCCGGCGAGCCGGTGGATCGGGACCACGGCCGGCATGTCCCAGCGTCCGGCCTGCACCAGCTTATTCGACAGCGGGATTTTCCGCGCCAGCGCGAGCAGCAGCGCCATGGCGTGGTCGGACACCTCGTGCATGCAATAATCCGGCACGTAGGTCACGGTGATGCCGAGCTCGGCCGCGGCCGGAATATCGATATTGTCGACGCCGAGGCCGAAACGGCCGATCGCCTTGCAATGCGTGAGCTGCCGCAACAGGTCGCCCGGCAGCTTGGCGTAGGTGACGAGGATGGCGTCGGCGTCCCGCGCCACCGCCAAGATGTCGTCGGCCGACGCGCTTTTTGCCATGCGCAGCTCGGGATCGACGCGCGCGAGCGCCGCCTTCGCCGGATCGAGCGAGGGAAAGGGGCTGTCAGTGACCGCGATCAAGACACGGGGCATCTGCCGCTCCCGCGCGCAGCGTCATCATCCACGCAACACCTCCGGATTGACGCAATTCGGCGGCGTCTTGCCCGCGAGCAGCGCGAGGATATTGTCGACGACGATGTTCGCCATCTGCTCGCGCACCTCCACCACGGCGCTGCCGAGGTGCGGCGTGGTGACCACGTTGGCCATTTGCAGCAGCGACGGCGTCACATCCGGCTCGTGCTCGAACACGTCGAGGCCGGCGCCGGCGATCTGGCGCTTCTTGAGCGCGCGCGCCAGCGCCGCCTCGTCGACGATCGCCCCGCGCGCGGTATTGATCAGGAAAGCGGTCGGCTTCATCAGGGCAAGCTCACGCCCGCCGATCTGGTGGCGCGTCTCGGCCCTCAGCGGCGAATGCAGCGAGACGAAATCGGACTCCTTGAGCAACTGATCGAGCGGCACGTAAGTCATCGCAAGCGCGCGTTCGACGCTCTCCGGCTTGCGCCGCGGCGCCCAATAGAGCACGCGCATGCCGAACCCGCGGGCGCGGCGCGCCACCGCCGAGCCGATGCGCCCGCCGCCGCCCACCAGCCCGATGGTCTTGCCGTAGACCGCCGCTCCGGCGAGATGGCTCGACTGCGAGCCGGGAAAGCGGCCCTTGTGAACGAGGCGGTCGCCCTCGACCATGCGCCGCGCGACCATCAGCATCAGACCGAAATTGATATCGGCCGTCGCCTCCGCGACGATCGGCGGGACGACCGTGACCGGAATCTTTCGTCGGGTCGCCTCGGCGACGTCGATGTTGTCCGGCGTGATCGACTGCGAGGCGACGGCGCGCAGCTTCGGATTGGCCGCAATCACGTCGCGATCGATCCGGTCGTGCAGGAGCGAAAACAGAATGTCGCTTTTGCGCATGGCGGCGACGAGCGTCTTCTTGCGAATGATGCGGCTCGAGTCCGGATTGA
>JBKOXY010000471.1:0-4251 GCA_046725125.1 Pseudomonadota bacterium
AAGACCAATCCGTGGATCGCGGACGCCACGGTGCTCAAGCTCTATCCCAACGAGCTGCAGATTGGCGTCAAGGAACGCGAGGCCTTTGCGCTGTGGCAAAAGGACGGGCACGTGTCGGTCATCGCTGACGACGGCACCGTACTCGAACCTTATGTCGCGCCGCGTCTGATCCAATTGCCCCTCGTCGTTGGTCAGGGGGCGCAGACGAAAGCAAAGGAGTTCCTCGCTCTGCTCGATCGCTATCCCACCATGCGCGACTTCGTCCGCGCATCGGTGCTGGTGGGCGAACGACGCTGGAATCTGCGGCTCAAAAACGGCATCGACGTGCGGCTACCTGAGTCCGACGTGGCGCCCGCGCTCGAGCGGCTGGTTGCACTCGACAACGAAAAGAATCTGATCACGCGGGACATTGTCGCGATCGATCTCAGGCTGCCCGACCGCGTGACGGTGCGGCTCTCGGAGGCGGCCGCGCAGGCGCGTATCGACGCGCTCAAGGACAAGCAGAAAAAGAAGGGCGGCAACGCATGAGCGCCCTCCAGTTCGGCCTCACCCCGAAGATGAAGCCGCTGCCGCCCAATCGCTCGGTGCTGGTCGCCGCGCTCGACGTCGGCACCAGCAAGATCGCGTGCCTGATCGCACGCCTCAGGCCGAGTCCGCCTGAGGACTCGCCGCGGCTGCGCAGCCACTCCATCGATGTCGTCGGGTTCGGCCACACGCTCGCCCGCGGCATGAAGGCCGGCACGGTGATCGATCTTGCCGAGGCGGAAGCCGCGGTGCGGCAATGTGCCGATCTCGCCGAGCGCACGGCAAAAATGCAGCTCGACTCGGTCATCATCTCGGTCTCCGCCGGTCGCCCGACGAGCGAGCTCATCTCAGCGTCCATCGAGGTCGCAGGCTCGGCCATCGGCGAGCGCGACATTGCCCGCGTGCTCACCGCCGGAAGCCGCCATTCCGAGCGCGCCGGACGCGCCGTGCTGCATTCGCTTCCGATCGGCTACGTGCTCGACCACGCCCGCGGCGTTCACGACCCGCGCGGCATGCTCGCGCGCGAATTCGGCATCGACATGCACGTCGTGACCGTGGATGCCTCGGCTGCGCGCAATCTCATGCTCGCGGTCGAGCGCTGCCATCTCGCCGTCGAGGCGATGGTGACGAGCCCCTATGTGGCTGGGCTCTCCGCGCTCGCCGACGACGAAGCCGAACTCGGCGCCGCCGTGATTGACATGGGTGCCGGCACGACGACCATCGCGGCCTTTACCGGCGGCCGCTTCGTGCATGCCGACGGCTTCGCGCTCGGCGGCCGGCACGTGACCATGGATCTCGCCCGCGGCCTCAATGCCCGCGTCGCCGACGCCGAGCGCATCAAAACGCTCTACGGCAGCGTGCTCACGGGCGCTTCGGACGAACGCGACATGATCGCGGTGCCTCCCGTCGACAACGACGAAAGCGAGGCACCGCACTTCGTTTCGCGTGCAAGCCTCGCCCGCATCATCAAGCCGCGGGTCGAGGAAATACTGGAAATGGTGCGCGATCGCCTCGCGGCGTCGCCGTTCGCGGCCGAGCCGCGTGGACGCGTGGTGCTCACCGGCGGGGCGAGCCAGCTCACCGGCGTGGCCGAGCTCGCCGCGCAAGTTCTGCGTCGCCCAGTGCGGATCGGGCGACCGCTCGGCATTGCGGGACTGCCGGAGGAAGCGAAGGGGCCTGCATTTGCCGTCGCGACGGGGCTGCTGGTCTATCCACAAGCGGCGCATCTTGAGCATTTCGAACCGCGGCGAACGCGGCACTCGGCAACAGGGGGCGGCTATATCGCACGGGTCGGACGATGGCTTCGCGAGAGCTTCTGATGACTCGATCGCACATTCCCATCGGCCGGCGGCGGACCGGCCCGACCCGGCGGCGGTGACGTCCGCTATGAAGAGGCAAACATGAGCATCAATCTGAAGATTCCCGACGTCCGTGAGCTCAAGCCGCGGATCACCGTGTTCGGGACCGGCGGTGCCGGCGGCAACGCCGTCAACAACATGATCGCGAGCGGGCTGCAGGGGGTCGACTTCGTGGTCGCCAACACCGACGCCCAGGCGCTTACAATGTCCAAGGCCGAGCGCATCATCCAGATGGGCGTGGCCGTCACCGAAGGGCTCGGCGCCGGCTCCCAGCCGGAAGTCGGGCGGGCAGCGGCCGAGGAAGCGATCGACGAGGTCCGCGATCATCTCCAGGGCGCCCACATGGTGTTCGTGACCGCCGGTATGGGCGGCGGGACGGGCACCGGCGCGGCACCGGTGGTGGCGCGTTGCGCGAAAGAAGCCGGCATCCTCACCGTCGGCGTGATCACGAAGCCGTTCCACTTCGAAGGCATACGCAGGATGCGCGTGGCCGAACAAGGCATCGTCGAACTGCACAAGGTCGTCGATACGCTGCTCATCATCCCGAACCAGAACCTGTTCCGGGTGGCGAATGAGAAAACGACCTTTGCCGACGCGTTCGCCATGGCCGACCAGGTGCTCTACTCGGGGGTCGCCTGCATCACCGATCTGATGGTGAAAGAGGGCCTGATCAATCTCGACTTTGCCGACGTCCGCGCCGTCATGCGGGAAATGGGCAAGGCGATGATGGGCACGGGCGAGGCGTCGGGCGAGAAGCGCGCGCTCTCCGCCGCCGAGGCTGCCATCTCCAATCCGCTGATCGACGATGCCTCGATGAAGGGGGCGAGGGGCCTGCTGATCTCGATCACCGGCGGCAAGGACCTCACGCTTTACGAGGTCGACGAGGCGGCGACCCGCATCCGCGAAGAGGTGGATCAAGACGCCAATATCATCGTGGGAGCGACCTTCGACGAGAGTCTGGAAGGCATCATCCGCGTCTCGGTCGTGGCCACCGGCATCGACCATGCCGGCTTGCAGCGGCCGGCGACCGAGCCGGAAGCGCGGATTACGGAACTCACGCAGAAACTGCGCGCCGATCAGCTGCGCACCGAAGGGCAGCAACGCGCCGCAGAGCGCATCGACACGCGCGCTCTCCCGCTCGCAACCCCGACCGTGCCCACAGCGCCGTCGCCGCAGACGCCCGAGGCGATCGAAGCAGCCGCCAAGGCGGCGGTCGCAGCCGCGGTCCTGCCCATGATCGAGGACGTGACCATCCGGCCGATCCCGCCGAAACCGTCGCTGTTCCCGGAACAGATGGCGCCGCCGTCCGAACCGCCGCCGGCTCCGCGCGCCTTCATCCCGCCGGCGCCGGAGCGCACGGTCAATCGGCCGCGCCGCATGCCGGGCATCGACGAGTTGCCGCGTCCGGCGCAGGCCGAACTGCGGGCCAAACGCGGTGAGGGGGATGTCGATCATCCGGAGAAGCGCAAGGTGAGCCTGCTGCGGCGACTTGCTGCCGTCGGGCTCGGCCGTCGCGACGATCAAGAGGAGCCGGAAAAAATCGCGCCGAATGTTCGGCCGCCTCGCCCCCCGATGCCGGCCCCGGCCGCACGACCCCTCGATCGGCCCATCGACCGGCCGATCGACCGCGCTCCCCCACCGCCCCGGCCGCCCATGCCGGCGGCTGCGATGCCACGCAGCGCCGAGCCGGTGTCGGAATACGCCAAGCGCCCGCCGCACCAGGGGTTTGATCCCCTGGCTCGGCCGGCGCCCATGCAGAAGCCCGTCGAGGAAGATCAGCTCGACATCCCGGCGTTCTTGCGTCGGCAGGCCAACTGATCGCGCACCCTCAGGCAGCCCGGCGCAAAACCGCCGGGACTGCCGGGCGCGGGCACCGACTCATCCACGTATTTGAATTCAAAGACTAATTCTCTCAATCCCCGACAAGACTCCCACGGCAGCGGGTGCCGCGGATTGGTTCATGCTGCCCAAGGAAGCGGCAACGGACCGCGCGTGCGCGACCTGCGAGCATGGGCGGGCGCGATTGCGGCCGCCTGGTGGTAACAGTTGGTAAAAAAGCGTGAGTTGGCCTTCCGCGCGACCACCGCTAAGCTTCCACCGTCAAAGGGGTTTTCGTTGGGGGACAAACGCGGCCGGAATCCTTGCCCGCGGGTTTCGTACAGCCTTACCGATGGCAGGAATGCGACCGACGTCGCCCGTCTAATGGAGTCCGCCGCGTCCCGTTGGACGCGCGCGGCGGCGGGAGTGGCTGGGACGGGACTATGAAAGTCGCCAAGCAGACGACGCTTCGCGATCACACCGCGTTGTGTGGGGTCGGCATCCATTCCGGTTTACCGGTCACGCTGACGTTGCATCCGGCCGACGCCGA
>JBKOXY010000499.1:0-3920 GCA_046725125.1 Pseudomonadota bacterium
CGCGGCTATTTCATTCTCACGCTCTACGAGCGGCGCGTGGCGGCCAAGGACTTGCCGTTTTTTCTCGCCCTGATGGAGCATCTGCACGCGCGCGGCATCAGCTGCCCGCAGCCGGTCAAGAACAAGCGCGGCGAGGTGCTGGGGCAAGTGGCCGGCCGTCCGGCGGCGATGATCACCTTCCTCGACGGCATGTGGATCCGGCGGCCATCGCCGACCCACTGCGGCGCGCTCGGCGAGGCGCTGGCGCAGCTGCATCTCGCCGGCCTCGATTTCAAGCGCAGCCGCGCCAATACACTTTCGGTCAGCGGCTGGCGGCCGCTTTACGAAAATTGCAGCGCGCGGGCGAACGAGGTGCAGCCCAACTTGCAGCAATTTCTCGCCGCCGAGCTGTCGCATCTCGAGACGGCATGGCCGTCGAAATTGCCGCAAGGCGTCATCCACGCCGACCTCTTTCCCGACAACGTGTTCTTCCTCGGCAACAAGCTCTCCGGATTGATCGACTTCTATTTCGCCTGCACGGATGCGCTCGCCTACGATGTCGCGATTTGCCTCAACGCCTGGTGCTTCGAGACCGACCATTCCTACAACGTGACCAAGGGCAGGAGCCTGCTGCAAGCCTATGCGCAGGTGCGGCCGCTGTCGGACGAGGAACGCGGCGCGCTCCCATTGCTCGCCCGCGGCGCGGCCTTGCGCTTTCTGTTGACGCGGCTGGTCGACTGGTTCGACGTGCCGCCCGGTGCGCTGGTGCGGCCGAAGGACCCGTTCGAATATTACCGCAAGCTGCGCTTCCACCAGGCGGTCAAGAGCGTGCGCGACTACGGGATCGAGGGATGAGCGAGCCGCACGTCGTCATCCACACCGATGGTGCTTGCTCGGGCAATCCGGGGCCGGGCGGCTGGGGCGCGATCCTCGCCTTCGGCGATCACGGGAAGGAATTGAAGGGTGGCGAGGCTCACACCACCAACAACCGCATGGAATTGATGGCTGCGATCGCGGCGCTCGAAGCGCTCAAGCGGCCCTGTCTCGTCGACATTCACACCGACAGCCAATACCTGCGCAACGGCATCCTGTCGTGGATCAACCAATGGAAGCGCAACGGCTGGCGCACCGCCGATAGAAAGCCAGTCAGGAACGTCGATCTTTGGCAGCGGCTCGACGCGTTATTGGCAAGCCACCGCGTGCGCTGGCATTGGGTGCGCGGCCATTCGGGCCACGCGCTCAACGAGCGCGCCGATGAGTTGGCGCGCGAGGGGCTCAAGGAGGCGCGACGACGCGCGGGGCAGGGTCCGCCGCCTGCGTCCGCGGACGACTAGAGCTGCTTGAGTAAGGCGTCGCCGCCGGACACCTCGACCTTGCCCGGCGCTTCCTCGATGTTGAGCGTCTTTACCACGCCGTCCTCGACCAGCATGGCATAGCGCTTGGAGCGCGTGCCGAGGCCGTTGCCTGAGCCATCGAAGGTGAGGTCGATTGCCTTGGCGAAGTCGCCGTTGCCGTCGGCCAGGAAATCGATCTTGTCGGCGCCGGTCGCCTTCTTCCAGGCGTCCATGACGAACACGTCGTTGACGGACGTGACCGCGACGGTGTTGACTCCCTTCGCCTTGATCGCATCGGCGTGCTGCGTGATCGAGGGAACGTGCATCTTGTGGCAGGTGCCGGTGAAGGCGCCGGGCACCGCGAACAGCGCGACCTTCTTGCCCTTGAAGATTTCGTCGGTGGTCTTCCACGCCGGCCCGTCCGACGTCATCACGCGAAACTTCGCCTCGGGCAGTCGATCGCCGACCTTGATGGGCATGGTTGTCTTCCTCTTGCTTGCGGTTGAACCGTTGTCTTGAGCCTCTGAACCGTTGTCTTGAGCCTCGCCGTGCCGCCGAAGATCCGGCCGCAGGGCGCGCGAGCGTCCAAATTAGCGCTCCGGGCGAATTAGTCGAGACGGGTCGCGACCTCGATTGCGATATTGCCCGCGACGGCGGTGAGCGCGATCGCGGCGCCATCGTATGTCGCTCCCGGCGGGGCGCCGTCGAGTGCGAAGGCGAAACGTTGCAAGCCGGCTGGAGCGCCATCGACGGCCTTCGGCACCGGCAGCGCCCAGTCCGGTGTCGGTCCCTCGGCGAACAGGGCGACGCGGACTCCAAGCGGCGCCGCGACGTCGACGATGACGCGGCGCCGACCGGCACCGTCCTCGCGTCGGACCGATTTGATGGCGAGCGTCGCACCTTCGCCCAGCACGGTCTTTTTCGGCACGCGCGCCTCGGCCGCGGCGAGCACGGCGTCCTGCGAGGATGGGCCAGCGCCCAGCTCGAGCTCGGCCTTTCCTTCCGCCGGCACGCACAGCGCCGCGCACACCGCATAGTCGAGCTTGAGACGCAGCTTCACCGGCTTCGCCCCATTCTCCGGCACGACCGCAAGGGGCAGAATGACGTCGCCGGTATAGCCGATCGTGACCAAGTCGTGTTCCGGGATGGGCTGCGGCGCGGGCCACAGCACGTCGACGGCCTTGACGTTCTGCGATCCCGTAAAGTCGAAGCGCGGCGGCACGCCGGCGTCGCCGGGATAGCGCCAATAGGTGTGCCAGCCGCTCTTGAGTCGGATCTCCACGCCGGCACGAAGCACGCTGCCCGCCGCCGAGCCCGCAATGAGGCGCACGGCGCTGCGCGCATCGCCGTCCCAACGCGAGGCGTCCTCGGCTGCGCTCGCATTGCCCGCGGCGATGAGGCTCAGCGCGCAGATGCCGATCGCACCCGGCGCGGCGGTCCGTCGCAGCCGCTCAAAGCCGCTGATCCTCATAGCTCCATCTAGGGGCGAAATTCTACGCGCACCACTGAATTCATCGTGAGCCGGAACGTGATTGGAACCGGACCGCTTCTGGCGAGATACATGAAAAAGACACATATCTTACTTTCGGCGCTCAACCATGGCACGAAGCATGCATAGACTTTTGACGGGGGGTGCGTCGTTTGCAATTGGCACCCAATCAGGTAGCATTTCGACATGAGGTTCACTCGCAAGACCGGCATGCAAGATGACGGCGTGGCGCCGTCCGGCGTCGATCCTGACGCGCCGCGGCCGGAATCCTCGACATCGGGCAAGTCCGCCAAATCCAAGCCGCAGCAGCGCAAGGCGCCCAAGCGCGGCTATCTCGACGGACAGATGCTGATCGCAATGCCGTCCATGGGCGACGATCGGTTCGCCCGCAGCGTGATCTACGTTTGCGCCCATTCCACCGAGGGTGCCATGGGCATCATCGTCAACCAGCCGGCGGCGCACATCAGCTTTCCCGACCTCCTGGTGCAGCTCGACGTCATCCCGGCGGCCGACCTCATTCAGCTTCCGCGGCGCGCGGGCGGCGTCAAGGTGCTCAAGGGCGGGCCGGTCGATACCCAGCGCGGCTTCGTGCTGCATTCGAGCGACTTCTTCATCGAGAACTCGACGCTGCCCATCGACGAAGGCGTCTGCCTGACCGCAACCCTCGACATCCTCAAGGCGATCGCGCGCGGGGACGGACCGAGCAGCGCGATCCTGGCGCTCGGCTATGCCGGATGGGCGCCGGGCCAGCTCGAGAACGAGATCCAGCATAACGGCTGGCTGCATTGCGCGGCCGATCCCGAGCTGATTTTCGGTCAGGACACCGGCGGCAAATACGAGAAGGCGCTGAAGAAGATCGGCATCGATCTCGGCATGCTCTCGAGCGAGGCCGGGCACGCGTAGCCAAGCCGGCTGATTGAGGGTTACTACTGGACGATCCGTTTGCGGGGCGCGGCATCGCCCTCTTCGCTCACGCCATCGTCCTGCAGCAGCGCCTTGGCGTCGTCCGCGCTCATCGGCTCGCCGAAGTAATAGCCCTGCGCATATTCGCAGCCGAGCTGAGAGAGCTCGACCGCGTCCGAATCGGTTTCGGCGCCCTCGGCCACCACTTCCATGCC
>JBKOXY010000129.1:0-4301 GCA_046725125.1 Pseudomonadota bacterium
GACCTCGAACACAATAAACGCTATCTGACCGGTACTCGCACCCGCGGCAAAAGCGGCGTTGTGAGATTCGAATTCAACATGAGCCGCGCCGGGTGGGTGCTCCCGGGAACCCGCATTGTAACCGTCAACCCTGAACTCGGCCGGACGGCGCTCCTCCTCATTCAGCAATCACAGCCATTTCCACCGCCGGAACACGTCAAGCTTCCCGATGCATCGTTCCGTGTCGTGGTGATGATCCGGTTCAGCAATCTCCCTCCTCAGGACGCAGGGTTTGAGGATCCGGAGCGCCGCAAGCTCATGGAATGCTACGAGGCAGATCGTCAGGAGCTGGAGTATCAGCGTCGGAGGGCGGCGTATCGCAATGCGCAGCCCCCGAACGCGGTCAATCGCATGCCCGAGGGATGTCTCGAGGCGAAGGGTCAGGAGGAACAGCGTCAACGTCAGGAGGCGGAACGCAAAGAGAAAGAAGTACGTGCCGCGCTAGAGGAACGTCGGCGTCAGGAGGCAAAACCCAAGGGGCTGGAATACGCGCGAACGTCGGGGACAATCTGGAAGATCGCGCGCAAGACAAACGAGCCGACCGATAGGGTGGATGTCAGGGTTGCATCTGTACAGAAAAATGCAGATGGTGCGTCTGCGTCAGTGGAGGGAATTTGCAGGAACGGAACAATCGTCTTCTTCGCCACGGTGGTCGACGAGGCGGGAGCGGCGTCGTTGGATTTCCCCGATCGCGTCGATGGGTACCGCGGAATCCGCACGACTTATCGCGTCAATGATGAAAATCCGTCGCAAAAACTTATTCCACAATATCAATATTCCAACAGATTTTTCATCGTCGCCTTCAGCGCTTACAAACAAAAGGTGGAGAGGCTGGAGTTGGGGACGCATTTTGGGGTTGACGAATCTCTCCTTCTTGATTCTCCGCCGCTCGACACCACGTGGCGCATTATTGTTGAGATAAACGCCTCGCAAAAGCCGATACTCGTCAAGATTCCGATTTATGACGACAACATTCAGGAATTGATACAGACGTGCAAGTGACGCCTATGACAACGTTTCGGACGCGTCGTGATGTCCGATGTCACGTCGGCAGAGCGCTTCAACGCGGATAGTGATTGGGCCGCGCTTGGCCGTCGCGGCCTCGTCTCGATCTAGATCCCCATATACCCGCGATAGGCCTTCCAGAAGCCGCGCACCGCCGCCTCGGTGACGCGGTTGTCGTCGGAGGCGACGCCCGCGCCGCCCATCTCCACGACCGACAGCAGATCGGGGGCGGTAGCGACCGCGCGCTGCACGAAGCCGGGCGCCGCGCCATCCTCCATCGAGATGTAGCCAGCCGGGCCGATCAGGTTGGCCTGCCGCAAGCGACGCTCGGTCATGTCCGCGTCGTCGGTGGTGAAGCCGAAGCAGGTCCACACCAGCTCGGTCTTGTCGAGGCCCTGCGGACGCAGGCGCCGCACCGCCAAGCTGTTGCGGGTCTGCTGCAGCACGAAGGTCGGAAACACGGAAAGAATTTGCAGCCCGACCCCGTCACCGAACTCGTCGACGGCCTCCAGCAGCTGCGGCGCCTCGAGGCCGAATCCTTCCTGCGCCGCGCGCATGCCGGCCTGCTCGTATTCCTGGCCGCCGGCGTCGGCGGCGAGCGAGTAGCTCACGTGGTGGCCGCCCGAATCGCTCACCACGATGCCGCCTTGCTGCGACAACCGGTTGAGCCGAAAGGTGGTGAAGAACGTGTGCAGCAGGCTCGCGTGGTAGGTGTCCTTGACGTTTTCCATATAGAGCTTCCAATTGCTCGGCAGCGTCTGGCTGTAGCCGCCGAGCATCTTCACCGGCGCGCGCATCACGCGGCGGATGCGCGCGACGATCTCGGGCCCGAGATAGCGCTCGAGCGGCGGCGCGTCCGCCGAAAGCGTGCCGAACACCAGGCCCGCGAGCGTCTCCAGCCGCAACTTGCGCGGCCCGTAGGTCTCGGGGCGGCACTCTTGCGGCATGCCGCCCTTGCCGCGCAGGCCCTTGCGGAAGGCGACGCCGGTGAGGTTGCCGCAAAGATCGTAGCTCCAGTTGTGGTAGACACAGACGATATCGCGCGCCTCGCCGCGCTCGTTGAGCACCAGCAGCGATCCGCGATGCGCGCAGCGGTTCTCGAAGGCGTGAAGCGTGCCGTCCCGGTCTCGGGTCGCCACCACCGGCATCGCACCGAGGCTCGAGCGGCAATAGCTATTGGGGTTGGGCAGCTCGGCCTCGAGGCAGAGGAAATGCCAGGTCGGCCCGCGAAAGATGCGCGCCTGCTCCTCCTCGTAGACGTCGCGATCCGAATAGACCCAATAGGGTACCCGGGTGAGACCTTCCGCCGGCCAGCGGCGTCGCTCCGCTGCAATCGTCATGGCGTCCTCTCGAGCGCGCTCTGGTGTAATGCGCACCGGCGCCGCGATCTCGGTGCGCGCGTCTCCGGCGTGGCGGACCCGTGGATGTACGCCGGTCTGACATCGCATAGCACCGATTGCGGGCTGCAATCCACCGAGCGGCCGCTTTGCAACCGTCGCCGCCGGGGTGTTAAATTTGGGCCGACGCGGAAGGTGCCGCGGAGGACGCCCGCAAGCCGGGAGGAAACCATGCAGCCCGAACAAGATCGGCCGACCGTCAGCATCGCGCCGAACAATCCGGTATTCGACCTGCCGGTGATCGTCGGCATCGAGCAAGGGCTGTTCGCCAGGGCAGGCCTCGATGTCAGCTTCTCGGCCACCTACGCCGACCGGGAAAAGGACAATGCGCAGACGCCGCTCATGTCGCGCCTCAAGGAGAATCTTTTCGATTGCGGTTCCGCCGACAGCTACAATGTCTGCGAGTGGGCGAGCATCGATCGCCTGGAGCGCGGCAAGCGCGGCGGCAACATCGCGGCGCTGCGGGCGGCCGTCGCGGCCCAGGCGGTCCTCACCTTCGACGACACGCTCCAGGTCCCGCGCGACATGGCGGACGTGCCGGTCATGGTGCAGGAGCTCACCGGCTCGCACTACACGACCATTCAGATGCTCGAAAGCGCCGTCGGTTCCGAGCACGTCAAAATCGAAAACGGCGGGCTGCCCCAGATGCGCTATGCGGCGCTCAAGGACGGCACCGCTCGAGCAATCGCAGTGATGGAGCCGTTCATCAGCCTCGGGCTCAAGGAAGGCGCCCATATCATCGCCGCCTCCTTCTATCGTGGCGGCGAGGTCATCTCGGCCGATCTGACGCCGGAGCAGCGCAAGGCCTATTACGACGCCGAGAACGAGGCCGTCGACCTGATCAACTCCGACTTTTACAAATACGCCCACCACGTCACGGCCCACGCCAAGGGCGCCTTGAAGCCGACGGAACTGCTGCGGGCGTTCGTGCGCTACAAGCACGTCGACTATTACGACGTGACTCTGTTCAACCGCGCCTACGACTGGATGAAGGCGCGCGGCATGAGCGAAGGCCAGAGCCGGCACGCGGCGCTGGTCGTCGGCTGATTTAAGCAACCCCATACGCCGGGCCAAGCTCGGGCATCGCGCGCAAGCGTGAAGCGGTGCCCTGGCTCAATCGCCCTGCCACGAGGGCGTCGGTGATCGCGCGCCCCAGCTTCACCTTGCCAATGCATTCGTGAACGCCTTACGATCTGCCGAGAAGTCCGGACAGCACTCAAGATCCGGACACAGGCAGGGAGGATATCATGCTCACGCGACGAGGATTCGCGGGCTTTGCGTCGTGCGCGATCTGCGGAATTACGGAGTTCATCGCCACCGAAGCATCGGCCCAAGGCGCGCCACCCGCAGCGACGGCCGGTGTCGCGCGCAAGATCTTGTCGCAAACGGACGGTCCGACGCCGGGCTATGTGACGCTACTCGTGGAAGCGACCATAGAGCCGGGGGTGACCGTCGCGCGACACACGCATCCGGGGGTCGAATCCGCCTATGTGCTGGAAGGCGGCTTCGAGCTTCCCATACAAGGTCAACCGACCCGCATGCTCAAAAAAGGCGATGGCTTCCACATCCCACCCGAAACGCCCCATGCGGGCGGCAAGCCTGGCGACGCCAAGAGCGTCATTCTCGTCACCTATGTCGTGGAGAAGGGAAAGCCGCTCGCCTCTCCGGCCTGAGCGCTTCGCGGGTGGTCGTTTGCTTGCCGCGCGGTGCTCGCGGCATAGTGCAGCACGACCTGAGCGAAGCTCTGTTCTTGGCGGCAGCGCCCGAGCCGTCGGCAATCAGCTCGCCCATCAATGGCGCTGCTCGCGGGCATGGGGGTGAGCATTTCTGTACGGAAGCGCCATGAGACTTCCGCGCCGT
>JBKOXY010000065.1:0-9465 GCA_046725125.1 Pseudomonadota bacterium
AGTGGTGCGGTCGAGAGGACTCGAACCTCCACGGGTTGCCCCGCTAGCACCTCAAGCTAGTGCGTCTACCAATTCCGCCACGACCGCAAATGAACGCGGGCCGCGGGGCCGCGCGCCGAAGCGACGGCGCTCGATGTAACAAATCAACCCCGAGGGAACAAGGCCCGCGCGCGGTGCTCCGCCCCCGCTCGGTCGCGGACGCGTGCGCGTGCTGCACAGCCTCTGCCGGCGCACCGGCGAGCAAACGTCCTTGACTTCTACCGCAATGCGGGATGTTCCTTGCGGCGCACGGCTGGAGCGCTTCCAAGCCGTCACGATATGGTTCCGCGGTGATCAGCGCGCGCAACGATGTGATGGTCGGGCTCGATCCGGGTTCGACCCCGGTGGAGTGGCGGATCAGCGAGGGCCTTGTGGCCTACGAGGCCGCGCTCGCAGTCATGGAGGCGCGCGCCGCGGCGATCGCCGACGGCAGCGCGAGCGAGCTCATCTGGCTGCTCGAACATCCGCCGCTCTACACCGCCGGGACCAGCGCCAAATCGAACGAGCTGATCGCGGCGCGCTTTCCGGTCCATTCGGCCGGACGCGGCGGGCAGTTCACCTATCACGGCCCCGGACAGCGGGTCGTCTACGTGATGCTCGATCTCAAGCGCCGCGGTCCGGACGTGCGCCGCTTCGTGGCCACGCTGGAGGAATGGATCATCCGCACCTTGGCGAGCTTCGACGTTGCAGGCGAGCGGCGCACGGACCGCATCGGAGTGTGGGTGCGGCGGCCGGACAAGGGCGCCGCCTGCGAAGACAAGATCGCGGCCATCGGCATCAGGATCAAGCGCTGGGTCACGCTGCACGGAGTGGCGCTCAATATCGACTGCGATCTCTCGCATTACGCCGGCATCGTGCCCTGCGGGGTCCGCGACCCGCGTTACGGCCTCACCAGCCTCGCCGATCTCGGCCGCGCCGTGACGCTCACCGAGATCGACGTGGCGCTGCGGCGCGAATTCGAGCACCTGTTCGGGCCGGTTGCGCGCGGTCAGGCCGCTGCCGACACCTTGGTTGCGAGCTTGCCCGCGATATAGCGGCGTTCCTGCGTCACTCCGCTGAAGCCGTAGCCGTCTGCACGCGCGTCGTGGGCATACACATAGCTATTCTCGTGCAAGGGGCCGAGGAGTTCGCCCATGCGCTTGAACACCGCGGCGATGAACGCGGCCTTCTCGTCCTTGGTGTTGGTCCCTTCGGTGATCCGGATCTCGAGCCAGACGCCGGCAAGGCCGGTTTGCGCGAGCGAATGGCCGGCGCAGAACCAGTCGGCCGGATCGACCGCCTGCACCTGCACGGCGGTGACCTTCGGATCCTTGTGCAGGACCTGGGCGGCCAGATCGCTCGCAGCCTGGGCAACGGCCGCTTTGAGGCCGGCCTCGGACCGGGTGGTTGCATAAGCGACAGTGATCATGGGCATGACGATCTCCTTTGTTCGATGGCGCGAACCTAAGCGTTCGGCTATCATTGCGAAACGTCATGATTAATGATATCAATGATAATGAGACGAAATCATGCGACCGCGCGCGCCCTCGATATCGACACCGTGCGCGCCTTCACGCTGGTTGCCGAGCTGCAGAGTTTTACGCGTGCGGCGCAGGCGACCGCGACCACGCAATCCGCCGTCAGCCTGAAACTCAAGCGGCTGGAAGACCGGCTGAGCGCCAGGCTGGTCGAGCGAACGCCCCGATCCGTGCGGCTGACCGCCGCCGGCGCAAGCTTCCTCGAGCGCGCGCGCGATCTGCTTGCGGCGCACGATCGCGCGCTCGCCCGCGTCGAGCCCATCGAACGGCGGCTCACAATCGGCATCAGCGACCACGTCGCGGGCCCCGGCCTCGCGAGCCTGATCACGCGCATGAACGCCTTCGATCCCCTGCTGCGCCTCGACGTGCGCATCGACTTCTCCCATGCGCTGCTCGAGAAATTCGACGGCGGAGAGCTCGATGCGGTCATCGTGCGGCGAGAGGGAAATCGGCGCGGTGGTGAATACCTGCTGGAAGACGAATTTGCCTGGCTCGCCGCCACAAATTTCCATCATAAACCCGGAGAGAGACTGCGCCTGGCCATGCTGGCAGCGCCTTGCGGCGTGCGGGCGCACGCGATCCGCACGCTCGATAAGGCGAAAATCAAATGGGTTGAGGCCTTCACCGGCGGCGGCGTGACCGCGGTGATCGCGGCGGTCAATTGCGGCCTTGCGGTCGCCCCGCTCGCGCGCCGCCTTGCGCCTCCCGGCATGCTCGACGTCGGTCCCAGCTTGGCGCTGCCGCCGCTTGGCCGCTCGAAGGTCGCGTTGCATTCGCGCATCTCGGATGCCCATGCGCGGGCGGCCTTGCGAACACTCGCCGCCGCCTTCCGCAGCATGGCGGCAGGGTGACGCTAAACCGTCGGCAACACCGCGAACCCCGCCCCGCCGCACAGCGCAAGCTCGTCGGGGGTGCCGTCACGCTCGTCGATGCTGTCGACGCGCGCGCCCGGCGGACCGCGGCGATAGGCCTCGACCACCTGCGCCACCGCCGCCACCGGCCCCGCCAGCACCGCCTCGACGCCGCCATCCCGCCGGTTGCGCACCCAGCCAGCGAGCCCATGATCGAGCGCGGTATATTCCGCGAAGGCGCGGTAACCCACGCCCTGCACGCGCCCGCGGATGACGACGTGACGGATCACGCGAGCGCTCATCCCACTTCCCCGGTGTCCTTGGCGCGCGCGCCGCGCCACCGTGAGGGCGCCCAGCGCGCCAGCGAGCGGACGTAGATGTCGGGGAGCTGCCACTCGCGCGCGGCTTCGACCACCAGCGAGATGTAGCCCGGCCTCGGCGTCCCCTCCCCTTGCCGCCGCGCGACATAAACCAGCGCCATCGCCTGCACGCCGCCGCACCGCACCGGCAATCGGCGGCGCACATAGAGGCCGGAGTCGACGCTTTCGTAGGCGTTGATAGCGGCAAGGTCGCGCGCGCTCAGCCGCCATAGCACGCCATGGACGCGCCCACCCGGCCGCGGCGCGATCGAGCCGAAGCCCTCGGGATTGATGACGAAGCGCCAGCCCGAAAGCGTCGCGGTGCCGATCGCCTCGGCGCCCCGACAGCGCGCGCCCATGAGCGCGCGGCTCATGTTCGAGCCGTAGGCGAAATGCAGCGTCATCCCGTTCGATTAGCAGAACTGCGATCCGGCGCAACGCAGCGCGCGGCCTCACGCGCGGGCGACGGCTGCGCGTTCGTCACGGCGGGGCGCGTCGCGGCCCAGATCGAGAAAGCGATGGCCATCGGCACGGGCGCGAGAACGAGTGCGAAAATCCCCGCGGCCACATAGGCGAAGAGCCCGGGATCGGCCATCAGCGCCGTAATCAGGAAAAACAGGGCGAGGACATTGCCGGCGCTTGCCGGCTGCGCGGCATCGCCGAGCAGCATGATCAAGGCGACGAGGAGGAGAAAGAGGATCACCGCCAGCACATAGAGCACGGCGATCGCGACCGCGGCGCCAATTCCGCGATCGGCATCCCGCAGCCGCTTGGCGTGAAGGCAAAACCAGGCCCAGATCGCGATCGCTTGCACGAGTGCGAACGGCGAGAGCCCGGCATGCAGCATGACGGGCGCAGAGATCAAGAGCTGCGAGAGAAAGGCCGTGCCATAAACTGCCGCCACAGCGGCGGCGAAGGCGCGCGGCGAAACGCGGCCGCGTGCGGAGAAGAACAAGGCGAGCGATTCCATCCCGCCCGATCGTGGCACGGCGCGATGGCGAATTCACCCCGCCACGGCCGGCTGCGCAGCAACGCATGCCATGACGGCCCCCGCCGGAGCGTGCGTCACGCGAACTCCATGATCACCGCGTCGACGGCGAGGCTATCGCCGGGCTTGGCCTTGATCGCCTTCACCACGCCGTCGCGCTCCGCGCGCAAGACGTTCTCCATCTTCATGGCTTCGACCACGGCAAGCGTCTCGCCCGCCTTAACCTCCTGCCCCTCGCTGACCGCGATCGAGACCACCAGACCGGGCATCGGGCAGCGCACGGCCTTGCCGGAGTCGGCGGCCTTCTTCGGCGGCATCAGCCGCGCCGCCGCCGCCTCGCGCTCGGTGTAGACGTAGGCGCGCGTCTCGACCCCGCGGTGGGAGAGATCGAAGCCGTTGAGCACCGGCCGCACCTGCACCGAGGTCGGCCGATCATCGATGGTGCCCAACCATACCGGGTCGCCCGGCTTCCAGGCCGATGCCAGCACGTGCGCCGATCGGCGCGCCTTGCCGGCGGCTTCGAAACGCACCACGAGGGCGTCGCCCTCACGCGTGATGTCGAGCGCGATCTCGCTTTCGCCGAGCCGCACGGCTCGCCGCTGTTCCCGCGTCACCGCGGCTCCCGGCCGCTGACCGGAAATGCGGCGCTTTCGCTCGCCGAGCACATGATCGATGGCGGCCGCGACCGCGGCGAGCACGCGCGCCGTCTCTCGGTCCGGAACGACCGGATGAAAGCCGGCGGGAAATTCCTCCGCCAGGAACGCGGTCGAGAGCTGTCCCGCCTGCCAGCGCTCGTGCTGCATCAGCGCCGCGAGAAACGGGATGTTGTGGCGGAACCCTTCGACGTCGAAGGCATCGAGCGCGTCGGCCTGGGCGGCGATCGCCGCTTTGCGCGTTGGCGCGTGGGTTATGAGCTTGGCGATCATGGGATCATAGTAGAGCGGAATTTCGCCGCCCTCGTAGACGCCGGTATCGATGCGCACGGTCACGCCGCCCGCGCTGCGCTCCGCCGGCGGCCGGTAGCGCAGGAGGCGCCCGATCGACGGCAGGAAGTTGCGCGTGGGGTCCTCGGCATAGACGCGAGTCTCGACCGCCCAGCCCGAAAGCTCGACGTCGCGCTGCTTGAGTTTGAGCTTCTCGCCCGCCGCGACGCGAATCATCTGCTCGACCAGGTCGATACCGGTCACCAGCTCGGTGACGGGATGCTCGACCTGCAGCCGCGTGTTCATTTCGAGAAAGTAAAAGCTCTTGTCCTGCCCGGCGACGAACTCCACGGTACCGGCGGAGTCGTAGCCGACGGCCTTGGCGAGCGCGACCGCCTGCTCGCCCATTTTTTTTCGCGTCGCCGCGTCGATGAGCGGACTCGGCGCTTCCTCAACCACTTTCTGGTTGCGGCGCTGGATCGAGCATTCGCGCTCGCCGAGATGAATGATGTTGCCGTGCTTGTCGCCCAGCACCTGGATTTCGATATGGCGCGGATCGACGATGAATTTCTCGATGAACACGCGATCGTCGCCGAAGGAGGACTTGGCCTCCGAACGCGCGCGCGCAAAACCCTCGGCGACCTCGGCCTTGGAATGCGCAATGCGCATGCCCTTGCCGCCGCCGCCCGCCGATGCCTTGATCATCACCGGGTATCCGATCTCGTCCGCGATCTTCACCGCGTGCTTGGCGTCGGCGATCACGCCGAGATGACCGGGAACGGTGGACACTTTGGCCTTCGCCGCCGCCCTCTTGCTCTCGATCTTGTCGCCCATGGCGGCGATCGCCTTGGGATTGGGGCCGATGAAGACGATGCCGGCTTTCGCCAGCGCCTTGGGAAAGGCCTCGCGCTCGGACAGAAAGCCGTAGCCCGGATGCACCGCCTCCGCGCGGGTGCGCTTGCAGGCGGCGACGATCTTCTCGATGACGAGATAGCTTTCGGATGGCGGCGGCGGACCGATCGGCACGGCCTCGTCGGCCATTTCGACGTGCAGCGCGTCGCGGTCGGCGTCGGAATAGACCGCGACGGTTGCGATTCCCAGGCGGCGCGCGGTCTTGATGATCCGGCAGGCGATCTCGCCGCGATTGGCGATCAGGATACGCTTGAACATGCCGCGATTGGGACCCCGCGAACCCGGCGCTTTAGGCTTTGCGGCGCAGCAGGGTAAATGTCAACAGCCGTTCACGGCGCGAGAAAAGCAAACATCAACCACGCGGCTGCGCCCCCGACCGCGAGGCAGCCCGATGCCATGGCCGCAAGATCGGCCGCGAACCAGCCGCGGCCGATGGCCGCGCCGATGGCGATCTTGCTCAGCGTATCGCTGGCGACAGCGGCGAGAATGGCGAGCACCGCCTGCGTCCGGCCTAGAGTATCCGGAGTGAGACGCACCATCGAGACGGTGACCGCATCGACATCGACGAGCCCGACGACGATCGCGCCGGCCACCGCGCCCGTTGCGCCGAATGCTTCGCCCAGCGCACGACCGAGCACGATCATCAGACCCAGGAAAACGGCAAATCCCACAACCGACAGGAGATCGAACGGATTGCGGAACTTCACGCTGCGATACGCATCGCGATCGGCTTTCTGCCAGGTCATCCAGGCGACGGCGAACCCCACCGCCGTCAGCGCAGCCGCGATGAGCGCGGGCGCGACCAGCACGAGGAGTTCGGGCTTGAGCGCAGCCACGATGCCGACCACACGCAGGAACATGACCGCCGACGCAACCGCGACGCCGGCCGCCAGCAGCCGGGGCGAGCCTTCGCGGGCGGCGGCGCGGCGCGCATTGGCGATGGTGACCGCGGTCGAGGACGCAACACCCCCGGCCGCGGCCGCCAGCAGCAACCCGCGGCGCGCACCGAAATATTTCACCGCCGCATAGCCGAGGAAGGAGACGCTGGCGAGAACGATGGCAATGAGCCAGACCTCCCGTGGATTGACGCCGCCAAACGGTCCCAGCGGTGCGTCGGGCAAGATCGGCAGGCCGATGAACGTCATGGCCAGCAACACCACCGCCGATCGCAATTCCGGCCACGTGATCTGTTCCACCCAGCCGTGCAGCTCTTCGCGCGCGGCGAGCAAAGCCGTGGCCGCCACCGCCGCGCCGGCGGCAATGCGCATGTCGCCGAGCAGCGCATAAGCGCCGAGCGCAAAGGTCAACATGCCGGCGATTGCCGTCGTCGCGGAGAAATTTCCAGCGGCCTGGTTCTCGTCGCGAGCGAAGAGGGCGATGACGGCGCCGTATGCGGCGAACGCCACGCCGAGAACGATGGCGAGGCTCGCGGCGCCTCCCGACTCTTGTTTCGGCAGGGCCTGCGCCAGAGCAGCGATCACACCGCCGAGGAGGCCCGAAAGCGCGAACGTGCGGATTCCCGCCGCGCGGCTGCCCGGCGTCGCTCCGCGCCGGCGCCAGCCGCGTTCGAGCCCGATCAAGAGGCCGATGCCGAGCGCGAGGGCAAGGCGGGAAATCAACTCCTGGAGGTCCATGGACGGCCCGGCCACCAAATCCGAACCGTTCTAGGCGTGATCGGGCCGAACGTATACACGCGCGTGCGCGCGGCGCTCCCCGGCCGAACCGCTATGAGAGTTACATGAACATGCGCCGCGGGCGCCGGGCGCCGCGGACATGGCTCGCGATCCAGGCGAGAACGTAGGCATCAACGTCGGGCGACTTGCGCACGCTCGCCCAATCGCGGGCGAGCAGCAGGCGCTCGGCCAGCCGCAGCACGATGGGCGACCGCTTGATCGCCGCAAGCAGCGCGTATAAACGCGCGCCGGCCGATAGCTCGGAGCCCGTGCTCATTAGACGCTCTCCCGTCCCTTGACAGGGACCTTCCGGATCACTCGGTGAGGGACGACCCCCCAACGCTGTCGAGACTGAAGGGTTCCCTCATGACTCATGTATTAGTCGCGGAACGCGCCGTTCAGGTTCGACTCATGCGTGGCCCGCGAGCGGTGGCGGGCTGACGGCTCGGATGTGGCGAAGTTGCGGCAGCGCCGGAAAAACCGGCGGAGTCACGAGGAGTTGTCGCCTTTTGCCGCGGCCTCCACATAAGCCGGTACCGGCGCCAGTCGGTGTGCGGTGCGGCACGATCAGGAACTTGTGATGAGCGCGAGCGCGGGCATCCACCACGTGACGGCGATCTGCCACGACCCCAAGACGAACGTCATGTTCTACACCCGCAGCCTTGGCCTGCGCATGGTCAAGAAAACCGTCAATTTCGACGATCCCACCACGTGGCACCTCTATTACGGCGACGAGACCGGCCGGCCGGGGACGGCGCTGACCTTCTTCGCCTGGGATGGGCTACCGCCCGGTCGCAACGGCAACGGCATGGCCGTCGAAACCGCTTTCATCGTTCCTTTCGGCTCGCTCGGCTACTGGCGGCAGCGGCTGACCGCGCAAGGCATCGCCCACGATGCGCCCCAGACGCGCTTCGGCGAGAGCGTGCTGGCGTTCCACGACCCCGATGGCATGCGGCTCGCGCTCGTCGCCATCGAGGGCGCCGATCAAATCCCCGGCTGGTCGAACGCCGACGTTCCGGCGGAGCATGCGTTGCGCGGCTTGCGCGGGGTAACGCTCATGCTCGGCGCGGGCGCACCGACCGCGCGCGTACTCACCGACACGTTCGGCTTCAAAGCGAGTGGGAGCGAGGGCGGCCTTGAGCGCTACCGGGCCGGCGCCGACCTGGGCACGGTCGTGGACGTGCGCACCGCTGCCGATATGCCGGTCGGCCGCCAGGGCGCTGGCTCCGTCCACCACGTCGCGTTCCGTGCGGCCGACGACGCGGCGCAGGCCGAAATGGTCGGGACACTCAAGGCGCAAGGGCTGCGCCCGACCGAGCAGATCAACCGCTGCTATTTCCGTTCGGTCTATTTTCGAGAGCCGGGCGGCGTGTTGCTCGAGATCGCGACCGACGATCCGGGCTTCACCATCGACGAGCCGAAAGAGACGCTGGGCAACGCGATCAAGTTGCCGCCCTGGTATGAGTCCCGCCGTGCCGAGATCGTGGCAGCGCTGCCGCCGCTTCGCTGATCACCGGCGCGGCAAAGCGTCGCTGCGTTGACGCGGCGATGGAGGCCGCAAAATTCTTTTCCGCGCGCCGGGCGCGCGGTTTATTCCTTCTCCGCGCGCACGGCCACGAAGCAATAATGTCTGCGCACGGGGATGCGGAGGAAATGAAGCGTTCATAGCCGGCGGCTATCGCCGGGAATACTGGCGCTGACGTTGCAACTCACTATATTACCAGCCCAAATATTACCCAGGCGACGGAGGTAAGTCATGGCTCTTGCAATCAACGATACTGCGCCGGATTTCGAAGCGGAGACCACCGAAGGCAAGATCCGCTTCCACGATTGGATTGGCGACAAATGGGCGGTGTTGTTCTCGCACCCCAAGGACTTTACGCCGGTCTGCACCACCGAACTCGGCTACATGGCCAAGATCAAGCCCGAATTCGATAAGCGCGGCGTCAAGATCATCGGCCTGTCCGTCGACCCGCTCGCCAGCCATCACGGCTGGGCCAACGACATCAAGGAGACGCAGGGCTTCGCCCCGAATTACCCGATGATCGCCGACTCCGACTTCAAGGTGTCGAAGCTCTACGGCATGCTTCCCGCCGCCGTGTCCGGCGATCCGGCCAAGCGCACGCCCGCCGACAACCAGACCGTACGCAACGTCTTCGTCATCGGCCCGGACAAGAAGATCAAGCTCGTTCTGGTCTATCCG
>JBKOXY010000092.1:0-5518 GCA_046725125.1 Pseudomonadota bacterium
GTTCTGCCCCTTAATTAAGAAGTGCAGGCGCCGCTCGCGGTACTTCACGTCGAAGGCCAGAAGGTACTTCACCCAAGCGGGAAGATAGTCCGCGGTCTGGGTCTCGAATTCGAGCGCTTCGCTATCGGCCCGCTCGTAAACGATGCCCTTGCGCAGGGCCCAGGCGTCGATGATTTCCGCCACCACGCGCGACAACGGCGAGTGCGCCGGCACGCCCCGCAGCTTGACGATCAGCTCCGCGCCGAAGGCGCGCACGGAGGCGAGCTTGAGCCGCACGTAGGCCTGGTAGGCAAATCCGGCATCGCGTGCGACGTGGCCGTTGACCTGCTCGCGCCAGCCTCGCACGTCGTCCGTCGAGATCGGCCGATCGAAGGTGGTGGTCACGACCTTGGACACCAACTGACTGACCTGAGGACGCGCGCTGTCCACGATCGCCCGCAGCCGCCGCACCTGATCGTTGAATTCGACCACGTGGGTGAGCTCATCGGTCACCGGCTGCGAACTCGGGATATCCGATAGCGCGCCGCGCAACGTGGCGAAAAAGCTCGGGATTCTGTGCTGGCGCGGCAACACCGCAGGCGCCGGATGCGGATCGATGTAGACCAGACGGCGATCGATTTCGCGAAACGCCGGCCGGCCGTAGATCGCCGAAATCGCTTGCTGAAATGGCCTGTTGTTGAGCACCGAGCCGTCGAGAAACGAGGCTGTGGTCGGATCGATGCCGGCGCGCAAGTGGTTTGGAAAGGACTTGGCGATGAATTCCGCGCGCCGCGGCCAGCTTCCTTTCCTTTGCACCACCACCTCGTTCATTTCCACGATTCGCGCGGGCGGAAATGCGCCCGGGAACGACGAGGTCGCGCGCGCGGCGAAGGCGAGACCCGGCGCATTGTCGAGGCCGAAGTCGCTCTCGACCTCGCCGTTCGAGTGCCGCCGATAGCCGAAGTGCAGTATGTGATGGTGCTCGCGCTCATGGATGAGCGGCGGATCGTGAATTTGCACGAGCTGCTGATAACCATAATAGTCGGTCAGCGCGACGAACAGGTCGAGCGATTGGCCGGAGGGGAGCAGCGAGGCGCGGGGGCTCTTGGCCGCGCCCATGGATGTCACGGCGTCGTACATCAGGCCGGACATCACGCGCCCGTCGAGCGGCGGCTTGAACCAGCGCGAGCGCACGAACAAGGAAAGCTTCTGGCGCACCTCGATGTCCGTGATCGGGCGGAAGCTGCGGGTCCTGGCAACCGCCCAGAGGAATGGCTTGATGAACCACTTGCTCCAGGCGCCCGCGCGCGCGTCGGGCGCAAGCAGGACCGCGACATCGGCGTTCTCCAGCCACAGGTCGCGCAGCGCATCCATGGGCAGGTCATGGCTCAAGGCGCGCGCGAGCATGGTGCCGTTGATGCCGCCCGCGGAGGCGCCGGCGATGATATCGACGACCACGCGCATCTCGACGCTGCGCCCGATCTCGCGCAGCAGCTCGAAATAGACGTCCTCGGTGTCGTATTCGGGATCGCTGCGATTGACGCGGTCGAAGAACGAAGCTTTCGCTCGCTGGGCGCGATCCGCGATCGCATGCAGCGCGCTCGAGGCGCGCACCAGCTTGAGGATTTCCTTGCTGATGCCGTGCATATAGATGGCGAGCGAAATTCCGCCGAAGCAAACAAGCGCTATGCGAAGTTCCTTCTCGCGCAAGATCTAACACCCTCGGCGCGGGTGATTCGCCCGCACGCCGAGATCATGAAGCGGGAAAGCGCCAACCGGAAGCATTTCGGTCACTCCATCATGGTCGCGGTATCGATCCACACCGGCTGGAAGCCCTCGCGCTTGAGCACCTTGAAGATCTGCTCCCCATGCGCCCGGTCGCGCGTCTCCACCGTGACGTCGAGCTTGGCGCCCTTCGCCGGCACATCGAGGAAGAGCCGCCGATGCTCGACCCCGAGGATGTTGGCGCCAAGTTGGCCGAGCCGGGTGGCGATTTGCCCGAGCACGCCGGGCTGGTCGGGGATGGTCAACCGGAACGAGACGATGCGGCTCTCGCGTTCGAGCTCGCGCACCATGACGGAGGCGAGAATGCGCGCATCGATGTTGCCGCCGCACAGGATCAGCCCGACCTTGCGGCCGCGGAATTTTTCCGGCTCGACCAGCATGGCGGCAAGCCCGGCGGCGCCTGCGCCTTCCGCCATGGTCTTCTGCAGGGTGAGATAGGCATTGACCGCGCGCTCGAGATGCGCCTCGTCGACCAAGATGATCTCGGACACGAGATCGCGCACGATCGGCAACGCCAATACGCCCACGTTCTTCACCGCGATGCCTTCGGCCAGCGTCGCCCCGCCGAGCGGACGGTTTTCGCCGTGCAGGGCATTCCAGAACGACGGGTAGAGCGCGGCCTCAGCCCCAACGATCTCGATTGCGGGCTTGCGCGCGCGCGCGGCGATCGCGGTGCCGGCAATAAGCCCGCCACCGCCGATGGGAACCACCAGCGCGTCGACACCGGGCGCGTCCTCCAGCATTTCGAGCGCGATGGTGCCTTGGCCCGCGATCACCAGTGGATCGTCATAGGGATGGACGAAGGTCAGGCCGCGCTCGCGGGCGATGGTTTCGGCGCGGACCTGCGCCTCCGCCACCGTTTCGCCGTCGAGCACCACCTCGGCGCCGTGGGTCTGCGTCGCCTCCACCTTCACGAACGGCGTCGTCACCGGCATGACGATGGTCGCCGGGATCGCCAACCGCGCCGCGTGATAGGCGACCGCCTGCGCATGATTGCCGGCCGACATGGCGATGACGCCGCGCCCGCGCTCGGCGGCGCTCAGCGACGCGAGCTTGTTGAGGGCGCCGCGATCCTTGAACGAGTTGGTAACCTGGAGATTTTCGTATTTCACGTAGACCTCGGCAGCAGTCAGCGCCGAGAGCTTGGGCGCCGGAAGCATGGGCGTGCGCAACACCTGGCCCGCGATCGTACGACGCGCGGCCTCGATGTCGGCGATGGTGACCCTCATGCCTCACCTCCTCCCCGCCGCCGGCGCGGCCCGCTTTGGACCACCGCCTGGCGGATCAGCGGCCAACCACGACGCGCTCGACCGCATCCTGGACACAAGGCCGCACTGAGCTTCATCTCGCAAATGGCCGTGCCTCTCGCGCAAAGACCATCTATGCTGCGGCCGCTGGTGGAATCGAGCATAGCAAGGATAGACCGCGAGGACATTTGGTCATGACCGACGGCGGACCGAGAAAGATCGGCGTGTCGATTGACGTCAAGCCCCATGCCTACGACCCGGCCGCCAACCCGGAGCTGTTCGAAGGCGTGTTGGCGCGCCGCTGTATCGCACTCGTGATCGATGTCATCATCATCGCCATTCCCGTGCTGTTTGCGGCGGTGTTCATTTTCATCTTCGGTCTCGTCACGCTCGGGCTCGGCTGGGTCCTGTTCTGGCTGTTGTCACCCGCGACTGTGATCTGGGCGATCTGCTACTACGGCCTGACCTTCGGCAGCCCGGCATCCGCAACCATCGGGATGCGCGTAATGGATATCGAAATGCGCACCTGGTACGGGGCACCCGCTTATTTCGTGCTGGGCGCGGTGCATGCGATCGCCTACTGGTTCACGATCTCGTTCCTGACGCCGCTGATCCTTCTGGTGGCCTTCTTCAACGACCGCCGCCGGCTTCTGCACGACATGCTGGTCGGCACGATCGTCATCAACAACCGCCTTCGTGCCGACGCATTGCGCCGCGCGCCCCGCTGAGAACAAGGGATTTGACGAAACGCGCGGCGCGCGCGATCCTAGAGACGTCGGCAAACCGAATGGTGCCGGTTCGAGACTGCCGTGACCCAGCACTCACGCAACACGCCACAGTTCTATCTCACCGCGCCCTCGCCGTGCCCTTATCTGCCGGGCCAGGAGGAGCGCAAGGTGTTCACGCATCTCGTCGGCGAGCGCGCCGCCGAGCTCAACGATCTCCTGACCCACGGCGGTTTCCGCCGCAGCCAGTCGATCGCCTATCGGCCGGCCTGCGAGAACTGCCGCGCCTGCGTCTCGGTGAGAGTGGTGGCCGATGACTTTCGACCGACGCGGAGCATGCGGCGCATTCTCGACCGCAACCGCGATCTTGTCAGCGAAATGCGGGCCTCGGTCCCGACCTCCGAGCAATATTCGGTGTTCCGCTCCTATCTCGACGCGCGCCACCGCGACGGCGGCATGGCGGATATGACGGTGCTCGATTACGCCATCATGGTGGAGGACAGCCACGTCGACACCCGTGTGGTGGAATACCGGCGGCGCGGTCCCGACACCGCCATCAACGCCCGCGGCAGCGGAGAACTGCTCGCGGTCGCGCTCACCGACGTGCTCAGCGACGGGCTCTCCATGGTCTACTCGTTCTTCGATTCGGATGAGGCGTCGCGCTCGCTCGGCACCTTCATGATTCTCGACCACATCGCACGCGCGCGTGAGATGCGGCTTCCCTACGTCTACCTCGGCTATTGGGTCGAGGGCTCGCGCAAAATGGACTACAAGGGCCGTTTCCTGCCGCAGCAGCGGCTCACGCCCGACGGCTGGAAGCGGGTGGAACGCTAGAGCGCTTCGTCCGGTTGATGACTCGGCATTGGGTCGTCGTTTAGCCCAAGACCTGATCAGCGATCAGTTTCACGTTGAGCGCGATGATGATCGCGGCCACGAGCGCCGCCAGCGCCGTGAACCAGCGCGGCGAAACCAGCGCCTTCATCTTCCTGCGGTCGGCCGTGAACATCACCAGTGGCACGACGGAGAACGGCAAGGCCAGGCCCAACACCACCTGGCTGAGGATCAGGAGCTTCGCCGTGCCGGCCTCACCGTACCAGATCGTGACCATGGCGGCTGGGACGATGGCGAGCGCGCGGGTCGTGAGCCGCCGCGCCCAGGCTGGCAAGCGGATGTCGATGAAGCCCTCCATCACGATTTGACCGGACAACGTCGCAGTCACGGTCGAATTCATCCCGCAACACAAGAGCGCGATCCCGAACAGCGTGGGCGCGATCGCGGAGCCGAGCAACGGCGCCAAAAACGCGTGCGCTTGGTCGAGTTCGGCGACGTCGGTCTTGCCCGCCTTGTTAAAGGTGGCGGCCGCCAGGATGAGGATTGAGGCGTTGACAAGCAGCGCGAACATCAGCGCGATCGTGGAATCGAGCGTTGCAAGCTTGATCGCCTCGCGTTTGTCTTCGACCGTATCGCCGAACCGGCGGGTTTGCACCACGCCGGAATGCAGATAGAGGTTATGCGGCATCACCGTCGCGCCGATGATGCCGATGGCGAGGTAAAGCATTTCGGGATTGGTCACGATTTCAGTCGTGGGCGCGAAACCGAGGATCACCTTGCGCCAGTCGGGGTGGGCGAGCGCAATCTGCACGGCAAAGCAGGCGGCGATAACGCCGAGCAAGGCCACCACGAAGGATTCGATCCAGCGGAACCCGAGGCGCTGCATTGCCAGGATGAGGAACACGTCGAGCGCGGTGATGATGACACCGATTTCCAGCGGGATCTTGAACA
>JBKOXY010000367.1:0-4849 GCA_046725125.1 Pseudomonadota bacterium
TTGGCGTGCTGGTTGAACATCGCATCGATGATGTGAATGAACGCCTCATAGCAGGAGAAGAAGCCGTGGCGGCCGGTTAGGAGATAGCCCTCCAGCCAACCTTGGCACTGGTGCTCGCTAAGCATCTCCATGACGCGCCCGTCGGGGGCGAGATGGTCGTCCCACGGAAGGGTCTCTGCGACCCAGGCACGATTGGTCACCTCGAGCACATCCTGCCAGCGGTTCGAGTTGTTCTCGTCCGGACTGAAGAGCCGGAAATTTCGCGACTCCATGTTCAGCTTCATCACATCGCGCAGGAACCGGCCCATGACTCGCGTCGATTCGGCCGAAACGGCGCCGGGTGCGGTCACCTCGACAGCGTAATCACGGAAATTCGGGAGCCGCAGTTCCCTGAGGAGCAAGCCGCCATTGGTGTGCGGGTTGGCGCTCATGCGGCGGGTGCCTCGAGGAGCAAGGTCGGCCAGCTCGGGCCTGAGGCGGCCGCTGCCATCGAAGAGCTGCTCGGGGTGGTAGCCCTTCATCCACTCTTCGAGGATCCGCACATGGGCCGGGTTTTCGTGCATCTCGCCCATCGGCACCTGGTGCGAGCGCCAGTAATCCTCGGTGCGCTTGCCATCGATTTCTTTCGGGCACGTCCAGCCCTTTGGTGTGCGGAGCACGATCATCGGCCAGCGGGGGCGTTCCGTAAAACCATCCCGACGTGCGTCGCTTTTGATGCGCTGGATTTCACCGATGACGGTGTCGAGCGTTTCGGCCATCAGTTCGTGCATCTTTTCCGGCTCATGCCCCTCGACGAAATACGGCGTGTAGCCATAGCCACGGAATAGATGATCCAGCTCTTCATGGCTGATCCGGGCGAGAACGCAGGGATTGGCGATCTTGTAGCCGTTGAGGTGAAGGATCGGCAAAACCGCCCCATCGGTCGCCGGGTTGAGGAACTTGTTGGAATGCCAGCTCGTCGCCAGCGGTCCGGTTTCCGCCTCGCCGTCGCCGACGACGCAGGCAACGATTAGATCGGGGTTGTCGAAGGCTGCTCCGTAGGCGTGAGAGACGGCATAGCCGAGCTCGCCGCCCTCGTGTATCGAACCGGGCGTCTCAGGCGCGACGTGGCTTGGGATGCCGCCGGGGAACGAGAACTGGGTGAACAGGCGCTTCATGCCCTCTTCGTCGCGAGAGATATTCGGATAAACCTCACTGTAGGTTCCCTCGAGGTAGGCATTCGCGACCAGGCCGGGCCCGCCATGCCCAGGGCCGGTAATGTAGATCATGTCGAGGTCGTGCTTCTTGATCATCCGGTTCAGGTGAACGTAGATGAAGTTCAAGCCTGGCGTCGTCCCCCAGTGACCGAGGAGCCGCGGCTTGATGTGTTCCTTTGTGAGCGGTTGCTTGAGCAGCGGGTTGTCGTAGAGATAGATCTGGCCGACCGACAGGTAGTTGGCGGCCCGCCAGTACGCATCCATCAATGCTCGCTCCTTGTCGGACAGCGCATTTGCCATCATTGCCTCCTCTGATCCTGTGCCATTGAGTTGCGCATGGCGCCGACACGCTGGAATGGTCGCGCGTATCAGTCGTCGCGCCAGTCACGGCGGTGCGGTGGATCATCACCGCTTGGCGATGCGGCCTCCATCTCGTCCGTGTACTTCCCGACACTCGCCGCCCCGTTTAAGCAGGCTCGGTGGTAAAAGGCCCGTTGGCCGACCGCCAGGTTCTCGTCCCGCCCATGCTATGCCTCCAGCGCCGATCCTGAAGCGCCCGCCCGTAGGAGAAACTGACCCTCCACGGCTTCGGACTCGTGGCTCGTCATGCGGATCCTCCCTGTGGTGTACTCTTGTGGTATCTTTCCTAGCCTTGCGGGCCCGCCGGTAACGAAGATGTCGTCGCGGTGGCCATTATCAAGTCAAACAAGATTTGCGAGATCCGTTCCATCGCATCGAGCACTCGATGGGACGGATTAACTGAAAATTCAACCAATTGCCTGCCATCACCGCCGAGCGAACGCGCGCGCATCAGCGGCGATGATCGCCGCTTCCCTCCGGTCGACGGACGACATCTAAAACGCGGACTAGTCTAACTTAGTATTCCGATTCCGAAGTTGTTCACGGCCGATTCTTCGGCGGCCACGGCGTTTCCGGGACCGGGGTCAGCGGCGGCTTACCCCCCGCCCAGGCCAAGAGATTATCGACCACCAGCTGGTCCATCTTGTCGCGGGTCGCAACCGACGCCGAGCCGAGGTGGGGAAACAGCACGACGTGATCCATGGCGATGAGTTCCGCCGGCACCTCGGGCTCGCGTGCAAAGACGTCGAGGCCCGCGGACAGGATGGTTTTCTGCTGCAGCGCCTTGATCAGCGCCGGCTCGTCGACCACCGACCCGCGCGACATGTTGATGAGGATGCCGTCGGGACCGAGCGCTGCGAGCACCTCGGCATTGATCAAGTTCTTGGTCTCCGCGCCGCCCGGCGTGATGACCATGAGCACGTCGACGTCGCGCGCCATGTCGATGAGCTTGGGATAGTGCCGGTAGGGCACGCCCGCGGCCGGGCGCCGCGAATGATAGACCACGGGCACCTGCATGGCCGCGAGCCGGCGCGCGATCGCCTGCCCGATACGGCCCATGCCGACCATGCCGACGGTGCGGTCGCGCAGCGTCGCCCTGCTCAGCGGATAGTTTTTCTTGAGCCATTTGCCCGCGCGCAGGTAGCGCTCGGCCTGGGGGAATTCGCGCGCGGTGCACAGCAATAGCCCGAGCGCCGTGTCGGCCACCTCCTCGGTGAGCACGTCAGGCGTGTTGGTGACGGTGATGCCGTGGGCGCCGGCCCAGTTGGCGTCGACGTGGTCGTAACCGACGCCGAAGGAGGAGACGATCTCGAGCCGGGGAAATCGCGTCATGAACGCGCCATCGACCCGCTCCTCGGTGGCCGCGACCGCCATGCCGCGCACGCGCGGCGCGCTCTCGGCGAAGAATTTGTCGCGATCCTTGGCGTCGGAGAATTGAACGAGGTTGAACGCGCCGGAGAGCCCGTTCACGATGACGGGCTTGGGAGGACCGATCAGGAGAACATCAGTCTTTTCGGCGGCCATTATTCACTCCTGGTTCAGTGTCCCGGATGCGGTGCAGCGTGAAGCGCTTCAGCGCGGAACGATGCACCGCTGATCCGGGACCGTTCGAGATTCCGAGTTTGTAACGGTCCCGGGTCTGCAGCGCACCGTTGCGCGATAGCGCGTCGAGACGCGCGTAAACGCTCCTATCGCTCCACGCTGCGCTGCGCCCGGGACACAGTCTCATACCAGCATCGTCACGGGTTGCTCGACAAATCGCTGGAACGCCGCCAGCAACTCGGCCCCGAGCGCGCCGTCGACGACGCGATGATCGCAAGAGAGCGTCACCGACAGCACGCTCGCGAAGGCGACGCCGCCGTCTTGCGTCTCGACCGCCTGCCGCCGCGCGGCACCGACCGCCAGGACCGTCGCCTGCGGCGGATTGATGATGGCGGAAAATTCGCGCACGCCGTACATGCCGAGATTGGAGATGGTGGAGGAACCGCCCTGGTATTCGTCCGGCTTGAGCCTTCTCGCGCGCGCGCGCGTCGCCAGCTCCTTCATCTCGGTCGAGATCGCCGACAGCGTTTTCACCTCCGTCCGGCGGATCACGGGCGTGATCAAGCCGCCGTCGATCGCGACCGCGACGGCGATGTCGGAATGTTGAAAGCGCAAGATGCGATCCTGCGCCCACACCGCATTGGCGGCCGGCACGCGCTGCAGCGCGGCCGCCCATGCCTTGATGATGAGGTCGTTGAGGGAGAGCTTGAAGGCGGGCTTGCCGTCGTTGTCCTTGGGCGCGGCCGCATTCGCTTCTTCGCGCAGCGTGAGGAGCCGCCCGATTTCGACGTCCGCGGTGAGGTAGAAATGCGGGATGGTCTGCTTCGCCTGCACCAGGCGCGTAGCGATGATCCTGCGCATGCCGTCGAGCGGCACCTCTTGGAACGGCACGTCGCGGTAGATCGCCTTGATGTCCTCGGCGCTCGGGCCCTCGGCGCGCGTCACGCCGGCCGCCGCGGCAACGGTTGGACGCGGCGCCGCCTTCGGGGCCGCGCGCGCGGCGGCCTCGACATCGCGCGCCACGATGCGGTCGTGCGGACCGGACGGAGAAAGGGTGGCGAGATCGATGCCTCCTTCCGCCGCGAGCCGGCGCGCCAGCGGCGTCACGCTTCTGCCGCCGGCCAGCCGCGCCGGGCCGTAATTGCGTTCCGGCGTGCGCACCTCGAAGAACGGATCGAGCTTGATCGGCGCCGCCGCGGCGGGCTGCGCTGCGGCGAAGGGCGCCGTTGTGGGCTGCAATCGATCAGCGGGCGCGACCGCGGGCTTGGATAGAGCCTCGGCCGCCGGCCGCGCGCTCGCGGCCGAGCCGTCGACGATCACGGCGACGACGGCACCGACCGGCGCCACCTCGCCCGCCGGCACGCGGATTTCGGCGAGCACGCCGGCGGTGGTCGATGGCACCTCCATCGACACCTTGTCGGTCTCGATCTCGAACAGATTATCGCCGGGCTTGATGGCGTCGCCGGCCGACTTGAACCATTGCGTGATCTTGCCTTCCGCCACGGTCTCGCCGAGCTGCGGCATCAGCACGTCCATTTACGCCGTCCCCGCTCGCGCGCGTTAGCGCGTGCCGCGCTCACCACGTCACCGAGATGTACTGCGTCTCCAGGAACTCCATCAGCCCTTCGTGCGCGCCTTCGCGGCCGATGCCCGACTGCTTCATGCCGCCGAAGGGCGCGGCCGGGTCGGAGACGAGCCCGCGGTTGAGCCCGATCATGCCGAACTCGAGCTGCTCGGAGACGCGCATGCCG
>JBKOXY010000091.1:0-4020 GCA_046725125.1 Pseudomonadota bacterium
ACTTCGAGCTCAAGGGCGTGGACGGCAAGCTCTATACGCTCGACGACGTGCGCGGGCCGAAGGGCACGCTCGTGGTCTTCATCTGCAACCACTGCCCCTATGTGCGGGCCGTCATCCGCCGCCTGGTGGAGGAGGCGAACGTCCTCAAGGCGATCGGCATCGGGACGATCGCGATCATGCCAAACGACACGCAATCGTATCCTGAGGATTCCTTCGAGAACATGAAACGGTTCGCGCAGGCCCATGGCTTCACGTTTCCCTACGTGATCGACCAGACGCAGGCGGTTGCGCGCGCCTACGACGCGCAATGCACTCCCGATTTCTTCGGCTTCAACGCCGATGACGAGCTGCAATACCGCGGCCGGCTCGATGCATCGCGGATGAGCATCATGCCGCGCGTGCGTCGGGATCTGTTCGAGGCGATGACGCAGGTGGCGCAGACCGGCCGCGGGCCGCTGGAGCAGACGGCGAGCATGGGGTGCTCGATCAAGTGGCGGCACTAGTGCGTTCGAGCTTGCGCGGCGCGATGCCGTCGTCGCAGTGCCGGTCCTTTGACGCGGGGGAAATAGCGCGATGATCAGAAACTTCCATGTGCTCTATGTCGGCCAGATCGAGCTCGACAATGTCGGCCGTGCCGGCACGCCGGCCAACGACCGCCGCTATTCCGCGGAACGGTTGCGGGAGGCCTTTGCGACCGCGCGCGACGTGGCGCAGCTCATGGATCGCCTCGGCTACGATGTGTTGTGGACGGCCGAGCACCACTTCCAGCGCGAGGGCTACGAGTGCCTGCCCAACCTGATCCAGCTCGGATTGTGGCTGGCCACCCAGACCCAGCGCCTCAAGTTCGGCTGCGCCTTCAACATCCTGCCGATGTGGCATCCGATCCGCCTGGCCGAGGACTACGCCATGGCCGACATCGTCACCGATGGGCGCATCATCATGGGGGTCGGCCGCGGCTATCACACGCGCGAGGTGGAAACGTTCGGCGCGCCGCTCCTCGACGCGCAAGCCAATCGCGAGCTCTTCGAGGAGCAGCTCGAGCTTCTGCTCAAGTGCTTCAACGAGGACGCCTTCCATCACAAGGGCAAGTACTACGAGTGTCCGCCGCCGGTCGACTATCGCGGCTATCGCCTCAAGGAGATCACCGTGGTTCCCCGACCCAAGCACTTGCCGGTCGACATCTGGATGCCGATCGCCAGCGGCAAGACCATCGACTTGATGGCACGTTGCGGCCTCAAGGCGATGGTGACGCTCAACGGCCAAAAGATTCTGGACGACGTCGTGCGCGCCTATCACGCGGCGTGCGAGCGCCATGGGCAGCGCAAGCTGCTCGGCGAGGACATGATCTGGGGAGCCGGCATCTACCTCGCGGACAGCGAAGAGGAAGCCATCCGCAGGCTCGAGCCCGCGCACGACGAACGCTTCAAGTGGTTCGCGCCGTTCGGGTTCGTGCGCTACGCGGACGAGCACGGGCGCACCTGGGGCACGCCCGGCGCGCCCGCAGGGGTGCCCTCGCTGCGCGACGGAGTCGCGCAGAAGGCCTGGTTCTGCGGTCCGCCCGCGCAGGTCATCGACGGCATCAAGTCGGTCGCGGATAAATATCCCGGGCTCGAGAACTTCATGGTCCACTGGGCCGAGGGCCTGCCGCCCAAGGAATTCAAGGAGCAACTCATCTGGTTTGCCAAGGACGTGATGCCGGCGTTCAAGCGGGCGTAGGCCGCCGCACGCCCCAGTGACCGAGGACTTTCAAAAAATGAAGGACAACGTGAAGCGCGTGTTCTACGTGCGCTACGTCGCGCACCCCTGCTATCTCGACATCATCGCGCAGCGGCCGGAGATAAGGCTCGACAAGCTCGAGAACGAGACCGCCGACGAGGCCGCCCGACCGATCATGGCGGCCGCGCACGCCTATCAGATCGGATCCGCACGCGACGAGCTCAAGCCGCGCTTCTACGTCCAGCGTGAGTTGCTCGCACGCATGCCGAACCTGCTCATCGTTTCCACCAACGGCGCCGGCTTCGATACCGTCAACGTCAAGGACTGCACCGACGGCGGTGTGCTCGTCGTCAACCAGACCGGCGGCAACGCCGAGGCGGTGGCAACGCACGTGCTCGCCATGGTGCTGATGCTCTCCAAGCAGATCATCCAGACCAACCACGCCTTGCGGCGCGGCACGATGCACGACCGCGGCGTCTTCATGGGCAATGACGTCAAGGGGCGTACCATCGGCATCGTCGGCATCGGCAATGTCGGCCGCCGCGTCGCCGAGCTCTGCCGCAGTCTCTTCGGCATGCAGGTCATCGCCTGCGACCCTTATCTCGACGAGCAGACGATCGCCGCGCGCGGCGCCGTCAAGGTGACGCTCGACGAGCTGTTGCGGCGCGCCGACTTCGTGTCGATCAACTGCCCGCTCGACGAAGGCTCGCGCGGCATGATCGGCGCGCGGGAATTCGCGCTGATGCAGCCGCACGCCTATTTCATCACAACCGCCCGCGGCTTCATCCATGACGAGCGCGCGCTCGCCGAGGCGCTGCGGTCAAAGCAGATCGCGGGCGCCGGCCTCGACGTGTGGGACAAGGAGCCGCCGGCGGCCGACCATCCGCTGTTGCAGTTCGACAACGTGATCGCGAGCCCCCACACCGCGGGCATGACGCGCGAGGCGCGCGCCAATATGGGCCGCATCGCCGCCGAGCAGCTTGTCATGACGCTCGACGGCAAGCGCCCGCCCCGCATCGTCAATCCGCAGGTGTGGCCGGCTTATGCCGAGCGGTTCGAGCAGACCTTCGGTTTCCGGCCGCAGGGGTAGCTCCAGAAAACAAGCACAGGGCCGGCATCCACCCTCCTTCGCCACCGGCCAGGTTGAGGATAGTTAGAGAATAATACCGCTCTCGGCGGCGTCATCCCCGCCATTCTCGCTGGCATAATCTGCCGGGCTAACTATACTCGCCGCCGTCGGTGGGCCCTCTCCTCCCGACGACCTCAATGATGCACGGGAGATTTTCGATGAAACGCGTAACGCTCGCCCTCGCCACGCTGTTGCTTGCCCTCGCGGTCATACCGGCGGCGGATGCCCGGATGGTACAGCCCCCGTGGGTTGTGGTGCGCTGGGCCCTCCTTGGCGACTGCAAGATTTGGCGTAACGACATTAATGGCCCATGGGGCCCCGGCTGGCAGGCGGTGGCCTACGCCAGGACCTATCCGGAGGCCGGGGGAAAGCTGCAGGCGCTCATTGCCCGCAGGACCTGCCGCTAGCCGCCTCGGCTCGATAGCGACAACGGTTTCGCCCGGCTCTGCCGGGCGAAATTTTTTGAGCCGCAGCGGTCATGCGGCGTTGGGGATCAATCGGATGAGGCGATGGATGCCCCGGATCAAGCCCGGGCATGACGCGAGGGCAACAGCCCCCGGGTTTAATTATCCAAAAAGCTCCGCAGCTTCCGGCTCCGGCTCGGATGCTTGAGCTTGCGCAGCGCCTTGGCCTCGATCTGGCGGATGCGCTCGCGCGTGACCGAGAATTGCTGGCCGACCTCTTCCAGCGTGTGGTCGGTATTCATGCCGATGCCGAAGCGCATGCGCAGCACGCGCTCTTCGCGCGGCGTCAAGGACGCCAACACGCGCGTCGTGGTTTCGCGGAGATTCGACTGAATCGCGGCGTCGATCGGCAGGATCGCGTTCTTGTCCTCGATGAAATCGCCGAGGTGGGAATCCTCCTCATCGCCGATCGGGGTTTCCAGCGACAACGGCTCTTTCGCGATCTTGAGCACCTTGCGCACCTTCTCGAGCGGCATGCCGAGCTTCTCGGCAAGCTCCTCGGGCGTAGGCTCGCGGCCGATCTCGTTGAGCATCTGGCGCGAGGTGCGCACGATCTTGTTGATGGTCTCGATCATGTGCACGGGGATGCGGATGGTGCGCGCCTGGTCGGCAATCGAGCGCGTGATCGCCTGCCGGATCCACCACGTGGCATAGGTCGAGAACTTGTAGCCGCGGCGATACTCGAATTTGTCGACCGCCTTCATCAGGCCG
>JBKOXY010000483.1:0-28238 GCA_046725125.1 Pseudomonadota bacterium
GGATTGCGCCCGCGTGATGCGCGCGCCGGCCGGCAGCGCGGCTGCGCAGGCGGCAAGATAGAATAAACGACGACGCGCAACGTGCATTGCATCTCCCGAGACATGTGCTCGCGAACGTTGCGAGGCTACTACACCGTTTGCGCGGGTGGATGGAAGGTTGATATCCTGCAAGTCCTGCCCGGCTGGCGGAGATCGAGTGCAATTCGATCGATCGAAACGACACGAGTCCGAGATCGCTGCTGTAGTGCCGGCCCGGGAGGAGGCGAGCGATTCTGCCTTGAAACACAAATGCGAGTCCTGCGGGGATGCAGGGCTCGCGTTGCCGCTTCCGTCGCCGCGGGAGGTGTGACATGAGCAAGCTCTTTGCTGCAATCGCAATCGCTGCAACGTTGGTGGGGACCGCGCAGGCGCAGACCTATCCCTCGCGTCCCATCACCATCGTCGTGCCCTTCCCGGCGGGCGGGCCGACCGACGCGCTGGCGCGCGTGCTTGCCGAGCGGATGAAGGGGGCGCTCGGCCAATCCGTCATCGTCGAAAACCCGACCGGAGCGGCAGGCACCATCGGCACCGGCCGCGTGGCGCGCGCCGCGCCCGATGGCTACACGGTCATCCTCGGCCACTGGCAGACGCACGTCGTCAACGGCGCGACCTACGCGCTCCCGTTCGACGTGGTGAAGGATTTTGAGCCGATATCGCTGGTGGCGGACTGTCCGGTGTGGTTCGTTGCAAAGGCTGCTTTGCCGCCAAAGGATCTGCGGGAACTGATCGTTTGGATGAAGGAAAATCCGGGCAAGGCGACGGTGGGAATCGGCGGCGTCGGCGGCGGCGCGGATGTCGTCGGGACCTACTTCCAGAACAATACCGGCACCCGCTTCCAGTTCGTGCCCTATCGCGGCGCCGCGCCCATGATCCAGGATTTGGTGGCCGGGCAGATCGACCTGACCTTCACCCAGGTGGCGAGCGCGCTGGCGCAAGTCCGCGCCGGTCAGCTCAAGGCCTATGCGGTGATGGCAAAGACCCGGTGGGCGGCGGCGCGCGATACGCCGACATTCGACGAAGCGGGAGTGCCCGGGCTGCACGCGTCGTTCTGGCACGGCCTGTGGGCGCCCAAGGGCACGCACAAGGATGTCATCGCCAGCCTTCATGCCGCGCTGGTGGAGACCTTGGCCGATCCGTCGGTGCGCCAGCGGCTCACCGACTTGGGTCAGGGACTGTGGCCGCGCGAGCAACAGACGCCGGAGGCGCTCGCCGCGCAGCAGAAGGCCGAGATCGAGAAGTGGTGGCCGATCATCAAGGCAGCGAACATCAAGGCCGAGTGAGTTCTCGGCTGGCGGTTATGTCCGGCCCGGGCACGGCTCGCAGGCGTCGCGACGCGGCCGCGACGTCTGCTCCGGCGGTCATGCGGAATGACTATGCTTACCGCGAGCCTTTCGGCTTTTGGGCCGGAGGAGATACGTCCTAGTGCGGGGCGATCTGCTCGATCCACCTCACAACGGCTTCGATTCTGCCGAGTGTCCTGAGCTCCGAACGCCTGAGCAGCCATAGTTCGCGGGAAAGGGCTGGGGCGCGGCGCTTTCCGCCGATTCTTCGCAGGCGCGGGTCGCCGTCGGCGATGACGCAAGGCAACAGTGACCGACCAACTCCGGCAATCACGGCTTCGAGCAGAGCTTCGGCGTCGTTGACGCGCACGGCAGCGATCCTGTGATGGCTGCGGACAGCGGTCGCGGCGATCCAGCGTGCCTGCGGGAGATGAGCCATCGCCTCATCATAGGTGACCCAGGGCAACATCTTCGCGTCGCGCGCCGAGCAGGATGCGGATGCATAGACGTCATACCGCATCGTGCCGACGCGTCGCGCCATCACCTTCCTTCCTCCCGTTTTTGGACGAGCGAGGCGCAAGGCCAAGTCGGTTTCACGCCGCGTCAGACTGAGGTCTCTTGGGTCCGCGACCAATTCCAACTGCAGTTTCGGGTGACGCTCGAGCAAGCTTTGTGCCGCAGGAATCAGGATATGATTGACGATGATCGGAACAGACGTAATACGCACGGCACCGGAAACCGCGTCGTCTGTGCCCCGAAGTGCAACATCAAACGCGCCGATCTCGCGCTCTATCCTTTCGGCATGAAGCGCCGCTCGTTTGCCCGCGGTCGTTAGCTGCAGCGTGCCATCCGTTAGACGCTGGTAGAGGCGCGTACCGATCGCTTCTTGCATAGCCATCAGGCGCCGAGCGACGGTGGTATCGTCGACGCCGAGCAGTCGCGCGGCCGCTGCCAGCGTTCCTCCTCGACTGATGGCTAGGACGTTGCGAAGATCGTTCCAATTCAGCATCCGCATTTCTGCCGGCTGCAACTGCAACAATGCGCCTTCACGCAACAATCTTGCAGGCGCAGCCTTGGGCGTCCAGGCCCTCTTTTAGAGAAGCCCAGATGCTCTATGTCGTCCTGTTCGAAGACAACGCGACGCTCGGCGCCAACATTCGCCGTCGGCACATGGCTGCTCACTTGTCGTTTCTCGAGAACAACGCGGCGCGGATCAAAGCGGCTGGACCGTTACTCGCGCTGTCAGGCGATCCCGGCGGCGGGCTGTGGGTCGTTGAAGCCGACAGCCCAGACGTGGTCGACGCGCTCGTGAAAGCGGATCCATTTTGGCCGACCGGATTGCGGCGCTCTGTTCGCATTCTGAGCTGGTCCCAGGTCTTCGCAGCGGGCAGGCGGCTGATTTGATGCACGTCCGGTTTTGGCATTTCGAGGCGTCCGCCGCCGAACGTTACGACCGTCGTCGAGCCGCCGGTGGTGCGGGGGTATTCCCATCGCGCGCGCGAAATCGCTACCGATATGGTCGCTGATGTGTTATCTCTGGTGGCGGCGGAGACGATCTTGAGCTTCGGCGGAAAGATCGCGTGCACGCTACGAAAGCAGCATCGGGGGCGTTGAGTGTAATCGCGGTCCGCTGGGGCGGTCCCGCGGGAGGGTGTTGTGTCCCCGGCGTATCACCTGCATCCTGATTTTGGTTTATTGTGTCCCTCACCGAAGTTCCGCCGCAGGGGGAGGGTCGCTCTTGCGTGTCTTGCCGTCTTGATCATCGCCGGTGCGCTGGTGGCAAAGTTCGGCTATGAGCCCGCCACCGACGGCGCGTTGCTGATCGCGCATGGCGACGCGGCAGGAACCAACGCCGACACCGTGCCAATGGTTGGCCAGGCGACCACGACCGCCGAGACGTCTCCCGCGCCAGAAGGCGGCGCGACCGCGTGCGAAGGAGACTCATCGGGTCGCGTCGACGCGAAGTGCGGTGTGGCCAAGGTGCGCAAGCTCAAGACCCGGCGCGCGGCAAACGAAGGCGCGATCATTGGCGCGCTACCGCTGGGCCGCGTCGCTCTAGTGGCGCCGGAGCCATCCGCCGCGGCCCCCAGCCCCACGGACGCAGCCAATAGCGATGTACCGACGCCGGCGGTTGCCGAGCCGCATGGCCCCTCCGCCTCGGCGTCCAAGCGGGCGCGAAAACCGTCGCGCAGGAATGCCAGCCACGCTGTGTCGCGCGAGTGGAGATTGCCCGCCGCGCAATGGGGCGCTCAGGCCTATGCGCCCGACAGCCGTTACCTGCGTGGTCGCTATGACCAGTCATGGGGCCGGCCCTGGTGAGGCTTGCCGGCGAGATCGATTGAACCGGACGCATCTCGAAGTGTGATGACGCCGTGCGGCGGCATGAGTTCAGCAGAGCGCAAGGAGAATAAGCCTGTTGGGCGCCTGATGAACTCGCGCCGCTTCACGCGATGATCAAACCTTTGGCCGGGCTTCGGGCGAGTGCCTTGATATTGCTTCGATCTCGCCCGCCGAGCCGACAGGCATCGCTACGATCTCAAGCGCGCCCGGAGCACAGGCACACCCATTTAGCACGGGTTGGAGTGGCCCTTGGTGGCTCGGGCCGAGCCGGCCGGCGGCACGCCCGTGCCCGGCGTGATTCGTCGATCGCCTCGTCGGCGCGCAGCTGCAAAGGGTGCGGGGTCGCGAGGGCGGCTCCGTCAAAAGCTCGTTACCGAGATTGGGCATCGAAGTGAGGAGCTGCATGGCACGCAATGAGCCGGCAATGCAATTGCGTCTACGCCCTTCCCAAGCACGAACATGCTGATTATTTGAGGCGGAGCATAGGATTGCCGGACCGGGGATTGGTCGTTCACTCGGGAGCGGGGTTGTCATGGAGCGCCGGCTCGCCGCCATTTTTGCCGCGGATGTCGCGGGTTATTCGCGTTTGATCGGCGCCGACGAAGAGGGCACGCTGGAGCGGCTCATGGCGCATCGGCGCGAGTTGATCGACCCCAAGATCGCCGAGCATCAGGGGCGCATCGTGAAGACGACGGGCGATGGGGTGCTGGTCGAGTTCGCCAGCCCGGTCAAGGCCGTGCGCTGCGCCATGGAAGTGCAACATGGGATGGTCGATCGCAACGCCGATGTGCCGCAGGAGCAGCGGATCGAATTCCGCATCGGAATCAATCTCGGCGATGTGATCGTGGAGGACGGGGACATCTACGGCGATGGGGTGAACGTGGCCGCGCGCTTGGAGGGCATCGCGGAACCGGGCGCGGTCTACATCTCGCGCGCCGTGCGCGATTTCGTCAACGACCAGACCGAGGTGGCACTGGAGGATTTGGGCGAAAAGCCGCTCAAGAACATCGCCAAGCCGGTGCGAGTGTTCCGCATCGCGGCGCCGGATCGAGCAGTGGCCGCGCCGCCGGCGGCAGGATCGCCGGCGCTGCCGCACAAGCCGTCGATCGCCGTGCTGCCGTTCGCCAATATGAGCGGCGATGCCGAGCAGGAATATTTCAGCGACGGCATGACCGAAGACCTGATCACCGACCTCTCCAAGATCTCGGCCCTATTCGTCATCGCGCGCAACTCCTCCTTCGCCTACAAGGGCCAATCGGTCAAAGTGCAGGAGATCGGGCGGGATCTCGGCGTGCGCTTCGTGCTCGAGGGCAGCATCCGCAAGGCCGGCAATCGCGTGCGCATCACGGCGCAGCTCATCGATGCCGGCAGCGGCGGGCATCTGTGGGCGGAGCGGTTCGATCGCGATCTCACCGACATCTTCGCGACGCAGGACGAGGTGGTGGAGAAGATCGTCCGCGCGCTGGCGGTCACGCTGACGCAGGGCGAAGAGCGGCGGCTGCGCCGGCGCGGGACCGGCAACGTCCAGGCGTACGAGTTCTGGCTGCGCGCGCGCGAATTGCTCAGCCGCAGCACGCGCGAGGGGGTCGCGCAAGCCCGGGCGATGCACCTGCGGGCGATCGAGCTCGATCCGCATTTCGCCGCGCCGCATGCGGGATTGGCGCTGGCCGCGATTTCGGACTACGTCAGCGACTGGGCGCCCGATCCGGCGCAGGCGCTGGACGAGTCGGAGCGATGGGCGCGCCGCGCGCTCGAATTGGACGATCAGGAGCCGGTGAGCCACATGGCGCTCGGCAACGCCTTGCTATGGCGGCGCGATCTCGAGGGTGCGCTGGCGGAGTTTCGCCGCATGATCGCGCTCGACCCCAATTTTGCTCAGGGCCATACCGCGATCGGACTGGCGCTGATGTATGCCGGCCGCCCAGCCGAGGCGCTCGAGTCGATGGCGATCGCGACGCGGCTCGACCCGCACCATTCGTCCATCGTGCTGCACTTCCTGGCGCAGGCGCATTTCAGCCTGGGACAATACGAGACCGCCGCGAAGCAGCTCCTCGAGCGCATCGCGCGCACCCCCGGCACCGATTCGAGCCGCATGCTGCTCGCCTCGTGCTACGGCCATCTCGGGCGTGCGGACGACGCGCACGCGGCATGGGCGGAGCTTCTCAAGGTGAATCCGGGCTTCTCGCTGACGCAGCGCGAGCGCGTCCTGCCGTACAAGAACGCCGCCGATTTTCAGCGCATCGCCGAAGGCCTGGCGAAGGCCGGGTTGCCGTAGGCGCGCGTTGCAATCGACGAAGGTCGTTTGGGCGCGCGCGCCGACGGGGTGATCGAATGAGAGTGGAGGCGACTCTATTGCTGCCCAAATCGCCTCCCAAAAAATATTTGAGCGAGGTTTCGCGATCGAGCGTCTAGCCCCCACAGCGAGGATCAATCTCATGAAAACATGCTACGCGGTGGCGTTGGCCGCGCTCACGGGCGTCGGTATCGGCGGCCTGGCGGTCCAAGGCATTCACGCGCAAGCCAAGCCACCAGCATATCACATCGCCGAAATCGACGTGACCAACGAGGACCTTTACAACAAAGAGTGGGCGCCAAAGGTCGACGCGACAGTCAAAGCCGCAGGGGGCGTCTACCTTGTGCGCGGCACGAACATTGAAAGGATCGAAGGAGCTGCGCCTAAGCGGCTGTTGATCACCAAATGGGACAACATCGACAAGCTGACGGCTTGGCGTGAATCCGAGGCCTATATGAGGACGCTGCCGATCCTCGATAAGGCGGTCAAATCCGTGCGGTCATACGCGGTCGAAGGCGTAAATTAGGGCGTGTTCGCGTAACGTAGAATTGAATCGTCGATCGATCAATCGATCCACTCGTTCACCCGCGCGGTGAGGTCGGATGGCAACGACAAGCCGAGCTTATGCAGCGCCGTGCGATTGACGCTCATGGAGAACTGCGTCGGGCCGGAGATCGGCAGGTCAGCCGGATTTGCACCGCGGAGAGTGTTGTCCACGTATTTGGCGGCGCCGTAATAGCCTTCGTAGTGACCCGGACCAAGCGCCATCAGCCCACCCGCCAAGACGTATTCCACGTCGGAATAGACGACAGGCAGTCTGTGTTTCGCCGCCCCGGCGGCCAGCGCGAAGCGCCGGGAATTGACGAAGGTGTCGACGGCGTTCACCAGCGCCTTCGCGCCGAATGCCAGCGCTTGATCAAACGCCGCATCGACGTCCTCGGGCTTGCGAATGTCCAGCGACTGAACGTCGACGCCAAGTTTCCCCGCTTCCGAACGCAGCAGTTCGAACTGCGCGGCGTTGTTGACGTTGTTGCCGTTGAGAGCCATCGCCACCTTGTCGAGATTGGGCACGATACGTTTGAGGATCCGCAGGCGTTCCCCGATCAGTTGCGGAGCATACATGGTCGTACCGGTGACGTTCGTGCCCGGCCGCTCCAGACTCTTGACCACGCCTATGCCGACCGGATCGAAGACTGCCAGCATCACGATTGGGATGGTGTTCGTTGCTTTTGCCGCCGCCACGGTGGCCGCCACGTTCGCCGCGAGGATCACATCAATCTTGCGGTCGACCAGTTCGGCCATCACGCCGTGGTACTCCGCATCCAAGACGGCCTCGCGGTACTCGATGCGGATGGTCTTGCCCTCGACATGGCCGAGCTCCGTCAACCCCTGCTTGAAGACGTCGAGCCGCTTCGGATTGGCATTCTTGGCGGCCACATAACCCAAGACCGGGACAGTCTGGGCGGTCGCGTCCGTGACCGCAAGCACTGCCACGAGCGCCGTGACGGCGCATCGCCAAAACGACATCGGTCATCTCCTGCGGCGCTGCATGTTGCGCGGCATGGAAGCCGATTGCCGCTCCAGCGGCAAGCCGCGCTTTGCCGCGAATGCGAGTTGTCGCGATCTGCGTCCACCCGGCGCCGCTCGGACATCAATGCCGTCTGTCCGGCCACGACAAGGCCTTTTTGCCTGCCGGAAATGAACCTAGCGCTGCCACGATAGGAGATCAGGAGCTTGCGGCAATCGGGGCCGGTGTTAGGGGATACCTGAATGTCCGTGTGCAGGCTTATGGCTGGTCTGGTGGGCTTGGCGCTCGCCGCCGTGGTCGTGACCGTTCTCGTGGCGGTGGGCGGCGAGGTGAGGGCGGAACTCGCTCCGGCGATCGCCAAGGATAACGCTGCGTCCGCGACGCCTTCCTTCAGCTCGGGTTGTTTGCAGGCGCCATGGCCCTACGGGTGTCAATGGCGGAGCGCGCCGGCCAAGCGGATCGTTCGCGCCGCACGGCCGACCTGAAGCAGGCCGCGAAAATCTTGTCATCGTAACCAGTTCGGGCGCCTGAGCTCGGCCTCTGGTCCGGCCGCAGCCTCTGTTATGCCGGCCGCCCGACTTTGGAACCGCTGCTCGTGCCAGCTGTTTGCGCTCGCAAGCAGCATCCCGGAGGGAACCACGGGTTTGCCCGCAGGCTTAATGCCGTGGCAAGCTGCCGATCATGCCAAGCGGATGGCGGGGCCCGGCACCACGGACCTTCTGATCAGCCGCATCTATCGAGCGAGCACTGGTAAAGGAGTAGCTCAGCGATGCCGGAAGATGTCTCTGCGAGCACGCGCTATCGCCGCCTTGCGCGAGAATGCCTCGAGATCGCGCATACCTTTCCGGCCGGAGAACGTCGGACCGTCCTGCTGCAGATGGCGCAAGTCTGGCAGCGATTGGCGGACGAGTACGCGGGCAGCAGCGCGCCGCTGTTCCGGCCGATCGAGAGCGAGCAGCCGGCCATGCAGCAGCAACAGCAGATTCAGCCCAAGGACGACGACAAACAAAACTAGGCCGCCGCGGATGGCGGCCGCATCCCTGCGCCCTTCGATTTCGGTGTCGTCGACGACGATTTTGGCGTCCGCTCCACTGGCGAGCCGAGCGGCTAGTTTGGATCTGACAGCGAATGATGCCGGTGCGTGGCATGCGATGGCGCGCCGACCCGGCCAAATGTAAAATGCCCGAGGGTGTGGACGGATTCCGGTTTCGGGAGTATCGCCGAACAAGTTCATGCGCGCGCGGAGACGGCCATGCTGAGGGACGACAGCGGGCATGGAGGCGGTCGGCCGGACACACCTCGCAATGTGCTCGGTGACCGGCTCGAAGTGTGCTCGATAAATCCTATGACGGGGTTCTTTCGCGACGGCTGCTGCGATACGGGGCGAGAGGACATCGGCAGCCACACGGTCTGCGCCGTCATGACCGCGGCGTTTCTCGAGTTTTCCAAATCCCGCGGCAACGATCTTTCGACGCCGGTGCCGGAATTCGGCTTTCGCGGCCTCAAGCCCGGCGACCGTTGGTGCCTCTGCGCACCCCGTTGGCAGGAAGCTCTCGAGGCCGGCCAAGCGCCACGCGTGGTCTTGCGCGCCACGCACGAAGGTGCTCTCGACCACTGCTCGCTCGCCGATCTCAAACGCTTCGCAGTGGACCTAGCCTGAGTCTGGCTGCCGTGGTCGTCGCCTACGTCCTTCTCGCCTTGGTCGGCGTCATCGGTCTCGCCGCTGTCATATGGCGCGTCGGTTCCCGCCGCCATTCGGTCCCCTGTCCGGCATGGCTGCGCTGGCTGGTGGAACTGGACAGTCCCTTCACGAAAACCAATCGCGCGGCGGTCATCGTTGAGCGTTTGGATCTGCAACCGGGCATGGCCGTGCTGGATGCCGGCTGTGGTCCCGGTCGGGTTGCCATCCCGATCGCCAGGCAAGTCGGCCCGCGAGGCGAAGTCGTGGCCATGGATATCCAAGCCGGGATGCTCGCGCGCGCCCGGGAAAAAGCGGAGGCCGCAAACCTCGCCAATATTCGATTTCTCGAGGGCGGGCTGGGAGAGGGCAAACTCGGCCGCAACCGGTTCGACCGGGCGGTGCTGGTGACGGTCCTGGGCGAGATTCCGGATCGGGAATCGGCGCTGAGGGAGATTTTCGATGTCCTGAAGCCCGGCGGCATGCTCTCCGTGACCGAGATCATTTTCGATCCCCATTTCCAGCCCCGCCCGACGGTCGCGCGACTGGCGCGCTCGGTCGGGTTCCGCGAGCAAGCGTTCCATGGGAATCGCGTTGCGTTCACGTTGAACTTGGAGAAGCCCCGCGACCCGACGACGCAGTCAACGTGAAAGATTGCAAGACACTCCGCGCAGTCCCGTCCCTGCAACGGTGCCTCCGCGACGCGAGCGTCGCGGGGCACCCCTCGCGGGGACGAGCGGGTCTTGCTGACGAAGGTCTGGCGCTAGGTCTAGAACGATCGGCGCGCGCCGTTGGAACCCCAGGCAAAGAAGTTCATCGGGTTCCAGAAGTCTCTCGAGGGCCGCTCGTGTCGAACGGTCTTGCGCTTGCTGGGGGTTTTTTTCGCCGCCGCAGGGGCAGCCTCCGTGGACTCCGCTACCGCGACCGTGTCTGACGTTGGCTGTTCAGATGCGACCGGCGACGTCGATTCTGAGCGGGCGGCCTCCGTGGACCCCGGCGCGGGTTTCGTGGCGGCGGTCATCATCGGTAGGGGTGCGGCGCGCGACGGTGGCTCTGAGCGGGCGGTCACGGTGGGCGCCGGCTTCGTGACGATGGTCATCATCGGCGGGGGTGCGCCGCGCGACGGCGGTTCTGAACGAATCGCCTCGGTGGCCGCCGGTCCCGCTGACCTGACTTTGGTTGACGCCGCGGGTTTCGAGGCGAGACGCGACGCCGGTTCCGAGCGAGCCGGAGCTACAGCCGGTGGGCCCGAGAGCGGTACAATCCGTGTGGGAGAGGGGTCGTACGCGGGTACCCCCTGGTTTTTTCCCAGGGTGGGCTCGACGAACCAATGGAAGCCCACGGCAAGGACGACGTAGACCCCCAGGCAGCCCCCGACCACTGCCAAGGCGGAGGACCTGCGAAACCGTGAACCGTTCAAACGCATTTGCATGCCCCCCAACGCCACCCATGGGCTACCACCTCTTAGTCGCGGGCAGGGGCCAATTGGTTCAACCTTGGACCCCATAAATTCCTTTCCGGTGAGCCACCTAGGGATGCGCTCCCGGGCGCGGTTTCACCCCCCAAGCGGTCCAGACGCCACGCTTTGACGGGCCGCTGGCGCGCGCGGAGGAGGCGGTCGAATAGCTCCGGACGACGTCCCGTTCCGGGCACATCGCATCGGTTCACCGCGGTGGCCGCATTCGGACGCGCTCGGAGGAAAGCGGCACTCGTGACGGCGGATCATCGCACCGGCGCAGATGAGCCGGGACCGACCCCGGATCGAAGCTCATTCCCCAATGACGGCGCTTCCTTGCGGGTGGGCCGATCTTGTGGAAGGTTGCGCAATCCAAGCGACGGGGGCTCCCCGATGGAGATCGTCCCGCTGGGTCCGGGCTTTGCCGCCGAGCTGCGCGGCATGACGCTTGCCGAAATCGCGGCGGACGAGGCCGCCTACAAAGAAACGCGCGCGGCGCTCGAGCAGCATTCGGTCATCGTCTTTCGCGGCCAGGAGGTGACCGACGAGGCGCAGCTCGCGTTCTCGCGCCGGTTCGGACCGCTCGAGGTGACCAAGGTCGGCTCGCTCGGCGCGGGCACCAACCTCGTGATCCTCAGCACGATCGACGAGAACGGCAAGGTCGTGCCAGCGGATCACCGGCTGGCGCTACGCAACAAGGCGAACCAGCTCTGGCACACGGACAGCACCTTCAAGCGCGTGCCGGCGCTGGCCTCGGTGCTGTCGGCGCGCATCATTCCCGCGCGAGGCGGCGAGACGGAATACGTCTCGACGCGCCTCGCCTGGGAGCGGCTCGAGGAGGCGCTGCGCCAGCGGCTCGAGAACTCCTTCGCCTGGCACGACTACGCCCATTCCCGCGGCAAGATCGCGCCCGACCTCGCGAGCGCGGAGGAGCGCGCGGCGCTGCCGCCGCAATGCTGGCGCATGGCGTGGAAGAACCCGATCAACGGGCGCAGCGCGCTCTACATCGCCTCGCACGCCTATGCGATCGAGGGCATGGAGCAAGCGGCCGCGCAAAAGCTGCTCGCCGAGCTGATGGATGCCGCAACCGCGCCCGGGCTCAGCTACGTGCACAGCTGGCGCAAGGGCGACGTCGTCATGTGGGACAACCGCGCGACCATGCATCGCGGTCGACCATGGCCCGCGCACGAGGCGCGGCTCATGGTGCGCACGACGATTTCCGCGACCGAGGCGGACGGGCTCGAGACCGTCCGCTCGCCGTCACGGCAGGCGGCCGAATAAGCGCGCGTCCTTGCAAGACCGAGGAACGTCGGTGCCGAATCGGCGGCCGGGTGAGACACGATGATCTGGTCCGGTCGCCTCCTCCATATTCATATCGCCGAAAGAGCATCGTCCAAGATGGAGGAGCTTGACGAAGCCAAGCTTATCGCTGGGCGCGGGATCGAAGGCGATCGATATTTCAACGGAATCGGCACCTACTCGCCCAAACCCGATGTGCGCGAGGTCACGCTCATCGAAATGGAAGTGCTCGACGCCATCGCCCGCGGTGATCCTCCATTTCCGGGCGAGAGGGTCGAAGTTGCGCCCGGAGAACATCGCCGCAATCTGACGACGCTTGGCGTGCCGCTCCATCATCTCGTCGACAAGCGTTTCAGGGTCGGCGAAGCGGTGCTGATGGGCGGGCGGCTGAACTTCCCCTGCAAGTACCTCGAGAAGCTGCTGGGGCGGCCGGTCTATGCGGCGCTGCTCAACCGCTCCGGGCTCAATTGCCGGATCGAGCTCGGCGGGACCATCCGCAAAGGCGATCCGATCACGCCGCTCGACGACTGACGCACCGACATGACCGCGCCTGTTGGGGATCAGTCCCGCGGCGCCGTCTCGACGCGCTGTCTTTGCGGCCGCGTCACTCGCGCGGTTCGAGCAACACCGCACTCAAGGCGATGAAGATGATGACGCCGATGATCGCCGCAAAGAACACGGCCGGGAAGGAAACCGTTGATTCCATCATGTCCGCACCGTGGTCTCTCCCGCCTCCGCGCACAACGCAATAATTTGTGCAAACCGCTGGTTTTGTCGGCAGGGCCGTGACTAATCGGCAGCCTCATGGGGCCGGCCGGCAGGCGCCTTCCCATGGCCGCCAACCGGCCTAAATGCGCAAAAGTGTGACGCGGATCACAGACGGAACCGCGCTGCCCCTCTATGTATTGCCCCAGAGATGTTGGGAAGACGAGGGATACGTCATGACCTGGACTTCGGACCGCACGGGCGTCCTGCTCTACACGATCATCGGCATGCTGTTTGTGCTGTCGTCGATCTACCTTCCGACGTGAGGCGCCGTCCGCACCCGACGCTGGATCGGCGGGCAAGCTCGCCGCAGCTTACGAGGAGCCTGCGCTTGCAGAGCGGCGTGATCGGTGCTGAAAGAGGGGTCGGCCGGACATAGCGCCGGCGCATCGCGCGCGGGGATCAAACCCGCTTCCCATTGAAAATCAGTTTTGGGTCGAGATCAGGCCCTTGGTCGTCGCAACGATCCAGCGGCTGCCCCAGCGCACGATCGAATCGATCCGTCCGATTCCCGGCACCGTATCTCCCTGCGCCGCCCGCCAGGCGCCGCTTGGCCCGTCCAGCACCACCGTCCCGCCCACCACCTCGCGGATCGTCCAGCCCTCGATGGTGGTCGGCCGTGTCTCCGGCACCGCCACGGGCCTCGCCGCTGCCGGTGCGATGCTGTTCGTCGTCAATGGGTCTTTGTTGGCGCCGGCGCTCGCGAGTTGCGGGCTGCGCGAGCGCTCGTGCCCGCGGTTTAAGCCGCTCGCGCCGGGACCGGCGGCCTTGGCGGCTGCGCCCGCCATCGCCTGGCGATCCGCCTTGGCGGCGCAGGCGATCTCCTGACCGGGCTCGCGCGCACAACTCGGAGCACTCGCTTGCTGGATGGGCGTCGCGGCCGGCGCGGGGGCGAAGAAACGCGACGAGCTCGCGCCAGCGATCCATCCCACGCCGAGCGCCACCGCCAGCGCGCCGGTCGCGAGCGCGGGATGCAGCCATGGCGCGCCCGCGGACGCGGCCGAGATCTCGAACGCGCCGCGTCGCGTCGCCCTGATCTCGTGATCGCATGACGATGCCAACGGGGAAACGATCATCGGCAGGAACTTCGCTCTCTGCTCGGGCGCGTGCGTTGGCCCGCTGTTGTCGATGGACGCTGCGCACAACTCCGCGCTGCCGGCGGCGGCTTCACTTGCGTTGTTTGCCGACTGCGCCGCCGGCCACAGGTCGAGCTGCTTCGGCTCCGCACCGATCTTGATCTCGGTTGCCGCCCAGAGCGCCCCGATTGTCCCAGGGGGCCTCTGCCCCGCGTCGTCCATGATGGGGATCCTCGCGCGAGCCACGCGATCGTGGGTCACGCCGGGATCATCGGTCCCAGAGCTAAACGGAATCTTAACGGAATGCCATGTGCGCAATCATGGTTTCCGCCGCCGATCGCTGCCCCCGCTTGCCTGGAAGGGAGGGAGAGGGGTGATGCGGTGATGCGGCGAGATAATGATGGCGCCACCTGCGAAGAAATCGCACGACCCCCACCCCCCGACCCCTCCCCACAGGGGGGAGGGGAGCGCAATTTCGCCAAAACGCAGCCTCATCCCCTGACTGAAGGTTGCTCCGCGAATGTCGGTCCGGTCTGCCGATTCTCACCCTTTCGCTGCGCCTTGATCTCGTTGAATTTGGACAGCGCCCGTTCAAATTTGTCATTGAAGAGCCACATCGCATCGAGAATTTCGCCGAAGGTCGCGGATGTTTTCGCCCTGTCGGCCTGTCCGAAGGTGAAGATGCTATTGTTGCGCAAAAATCCCATGATCGTCGGGTCGGAAATTTTATAGTTGGCGAAGTTGCCTGATTTGAGAGCGGACCTCGTCGGACTGGGAATGATCTGGATGAGCTCGAAAAGTTTCATTTGATCGATCGGATTCGGCAACGCTTTCACGATCGCCGGTATTTGCGCGAACAGCTCTGCGTGTGCGTTCATGATGCCGTCTCTCACGGCGGTCCAGTGATTGTATCGATGATCTAAATTGCCCGCCCGCGCCTCTTCCTTGTCGTCGCGCGCGCTCAGTGCAGGATCAAAGGCTGTGATCGACGTTTTGATCGCTGCCCATTTCTTTTGACCATTTTGATCTTCGGAGACGCCTGTTTGCAAACTTCCCTTGTACCTATTCGAGCGCGCGTTCCCCATGTTCTGATTGCCATTAGTCTCGGCAAAGAAAATGCCCAAGCTGATGCGACCTGCCACTTCGGCATTTCCCGCATCGAGGCCCTTGGCTCGTCCGATAGCGGTTCCCAACGCGACAACGTCATGAAATGGAGTATTCGAGTTTTGCGCATTGGCGGGCGGCGCCTGCATGATTTTGAAGAGATTTGCATACTCATCGAGCAGCGGCTCATTGTCGGCGTCGAAGTATGCTGGCGGAATTCCGAATTTATTGGGTCTTCCGATTTTGGACGGCAGCGCGTCGGTGAGATCCTTATACGCGCTCATCATGTTGTTGCGAGCAAGATAAAGCGCTTGTCCCGGCAAGTTCGACAGCTGTTGATTCGAATTGATCTGCGCACGCCGCTCCCGCAAGATCGACTTAAAGTCATTGACGGCCTTGTCGTATGCATTGAGCGCATCCGACGGTGATTTCGTGAGTGCGGCGGGCTGGCCCTGAGCGGAGGACATGAAGCTGAGATCGCCGATATTGGCCGGGACGAGCGACGTGACCGTGCTGGTGATCGTATCGATGGCGTCGGAAACGGGCGGCGTGAGGAAGAGCCCGCAAGCAAGCGCGGCTGCGCGCGTGGTTGCAAGCGCTTTGGACGTCACTGCATGAACGATGCGCGCTATGACGTCGACATCCGTGTTAGCAATACCGTTCATTGTCCGGCTCGCTGGCGGGCTTGAAGCTTGCGAAGCTCCGTGGCATCGAACAGCGTTTCGTACACGCGGATTTTCCCTTCTCGTCGCGAAAAGAACGAGGCAATCTTCAGCTTACCAACCGGATGTGGCGGCTCGCAATCGTACAGCAGCGCCGCGCGATTGCCCTCCACCACGAGGTCCACGATCCGAGCCTCCTTGGTCATTTCGGCAAATTTCACCAGTGCTTCGGCGCCGCCGGGCGACATCGCGCCGCTCCACGTCCAGGCGAAGTTCATGTAGCCTCGTCGCGGAGCTGCAAGCCGCTTTCCGTCCACCTTAGAGAGTGCGCCCGTTCTCGTGGAGAAGCGCCATGAAACTTCGGCGTCGTCGCTTTCTGCATCTCGCCGCCGGCGCTGCCGCATTGCCGGCGCTGCCGTCACTCGTACGGGCGCTCGACTATCCGACGCGGCCGGTGCGCATCGTCGTCCCCTATCCCGCCGGAATTGCGCCCGACATTGTCGCGCGCGTGGTTGCTCAATCGCTGTCGCAGCGGCTCAAGCAGCAATTCATCGTCGACAACCGGCCCGGCGGCGCCAGCAATGTCGGCACCGCGATTGTCGCCCACGCTCCGCCCGACGGCTATACGCTCCTGGTCGTGACGATGACCAACGCCATCAACACCTCCCTCTACGACAACCTCGATTTCGATCTCATCCGCGACATTGCCCCGGTCGCGGGGCTCGTCCGCCTGGGCCTGGTCATAGTGGTCCATCCGTCCGTTCCGGCCCAAACGCTTCCCGAGTTCATCGCCTACGCGAAGGCCAATCCCGGCAAGATCAATTATGCGTCGGTGGGCAGCGGCGCCGCCACCAACGTGGTCGGCGAGCTGTTCAAGGAGATGGCCGGCGTCAACCTGGTGAACGTTCCCTACCGCGGCAGTTACTTGCCCGATCTGCTCAGCGGGCAGGTGCAGGCGTCGTTCACTCCCATATTGCAATCGCTGAGTTACATCAACGCGGGCAAGCTGCGGGCGCTGGCGGTGACCGGTGCCACGCGCTCGCAGTCGCTGCCGGACGTCCCCGCCGCGGCGGAATTCGTGCCGGGCTACGAGGCCTACGTCTGGGACGCGGTCGGCGCTCCCGCGAAGACGCCGGCGGAAATCATCGAACAACTCAACAAAGAGATTAACGCCGTGCTCGCGGATCCGGCGATAAAGGCGCAGTTTGCCGGTTTAGGTGCAGAGCCGATGCTGATGACGCCCGCCGAGTTCGGGACATACATTGCCAGCGAAATCGAGAAGTGGGGCAAGGTCGTCAAGACCGCGCGCATCAAGGTGGACTGACAAATCCTCACGGCGCCCATGTCGTGTAGAGGCCGTAAGCGGACACGCCGTCGTGGCTTAGGCGAGGTCCGCTTTGCCCCCAAGGCAGACGTCGCGAGCTCGCCTCTCAGTCGAAGCTCACCACGGCGTAGGGACAGCGGTATTCGCCGGCGCCCATGCCCGGAGCATGCTCGCGCCAGCAAATCTTGCGCTGTGGAAAGTCGACAAAGAGCTCGACGGTATCGTCCAGCCGTCGATAGTCGATTTTTCCCGATGTGACGTTGGTCTGCTTGTATTGGTAGAGCGCTTCCCTGCCTTTCGGCTGTTCCTGCCGCTCGTGCCACGTCCCGTCCGGCTGGCGCTGGAGCATGCCGTCGAGCAGCTCATAGTCTGTCGACGTCGCGTCCTCCAAATGGGGAATCTTGAAGCCGACGGTCTGCAGCCGCTGCAGCATGTCGACGTCATACACGATCGCCGGCTTGCGCACGTCGACGGAGAGGACCAGACCGACGACCCCACCGAACATCAGCAGGATCGCGACTAGGGCCAGAACGAAACTCAGGACCGGGCGGGTTCGCGCGGTGAGGTAGAGAAAGAGGAGCACGATGGCGAGAGCGATGAGGGCGATCAATGACATCAAGCCGAACTGGCTTTTTGATGCCTCGCTGATGATGGGCACCACATGCCCGAGAATCGCGCTGATGTATTCCATCTTGGTGGCCCCTTGGATCAAGGCGCGCCTTCTTGGCGCCACGCACGTGCGACCAATACAACGACGATCGCTTGATACCCCCACGCATCGGCGAGCAACGTTAACCCGGACGCGGGCCGCGTTGCAGGATAGCGAACCGGCGGGGATCAGTCAGCAGGAATGCCGGACATCGGCGGACGGCCTGCCTCTCAAAGGTCCGTTCGGGGTCAAAGCAGACTTCACGCCGTCACTTGGGCCGTCTCACTTGGGCCATGTCACTTGGCCATGTCCGCTTCGCCCCTCGGAGCGGACATGGGCGAGTTTGTCCTAATATGTCCGGTCAGCATCGACAGCGGACATCGCCGCGTGATGCAATCAGCTTATGAGCGTTAGCGCGCAAATCGGCGGTCAGTCGGGGGCGCGGATGCTTTCATTCGCCCGCCTTCCACTTTGCGAGCGGCCAGATATCGGGCACCTCGCTGCCCTTGTGAGTCCAGGGATCGACCGTCCACAGCTCGTTGGTCTTGCGATCCCTGATCACCGCCGTGTTGTGCGGACCCTCGGTGAATAGAAACCGCGACGCCGGCGCGGCAATTGTATGGTGGCGCAGCAATTTGAGCTGGTCGAGAACGAGCAGCAGCGAATTCGTGTTGTTGGTCGTATCGATGCAATCGAATTGCGCGGGATTGTTCGCGCCGCCGACGAGTGGGCCGGCCCGCGCGACGCGCTTGGCAGTGCCGGTTCTGGGGGCGATGCGCCGTTCAAACCACGCCTCGGTCCGGCCGATGGCAGCCCGTTCCGCTTGCGCCGAGGCCGCCCCCGACGCCATGATCGCGGTCATCTGGGCGTGATCGCCGCCCGCGAGAGCGATCTCGGTGCGGTAGGCGCATCCGAAGCCGTGGCAAATGACGACGCGGGATGGGCTCGGAGACGCGAGCGACCACTCCCTGAGCATGGCCACGACGGCGGGATCAACGTCAGCGACGGCGGTCCCCCCACCAGCCATCAGCAACGCAACGAGCACCATCGCGAAGCGGCGCACGCCCATCTCCCCCGATGAAACCCCTCACCGAATTTACAAAGCCGCCGACGCCCCGCAAGGTGCACCCGGCCGCAAAGTAGAGGGTCCGTATCATTTTCTTGGAAAGCGTGACTTATTTGCCAGCCGCCGACGCGCATGCGCCGCCAACGCATAGATGACGGACGTGACAGCGCTTTTTGGGCGGGACGGACGCGGTTGTCATGCCTATCACGTCCGAGATAGGTTCATAAGCAGACCTCATACCGGCCCCGAAATCCCGCGATGTCAGCGCACCTTGCGTTCGTTGACGCCCGTGGCGGTTGCGGGGTCGTTTTGGTCGTCACGCCACGTCGGATGATGGAAATGGATGACGAAATCGCCATTGTACGAAACGACCGCCCGGTCGAAGGTGATGGTTCCGATGCGGCGCCAATTCCGGAAGGTGCGCCGCTCGCGGAACGGCGGGCCGTGCGTCTCCCCGTCATCGGTGACCTGGATGTTGAAGGTGAGCGTGCGATTCGGCCGGACGTCGCCGCGGTCGTAGATCTGCGCCATGATCTCGTCGCGGAAATCCAGTCCCGCGCCCTCGATTCTGGGTTGGCCTGGCGCCACCGTGAGACGCATGAAGGTCGGCGCGCGCGTGGGCTCGCCTTGCGCCTTTCCGAGCTCCGCAATCTGGTAGAGCTGGCGAATGCTCGGCTTGTTGTCGACCAGGCTGAACACAACCCCGACGACCATCAAGAGCGGCATGCCCAAGCCCCGCCGCAACGCCGTCGTGTTCGGAGCGTTGAGCAATTCGACGTCGTTGATGTAGTCGTTGTAGTCGCCGCCGATATCCTGCTGAGTCATGAAACTGGCGGTGCGCAGTGGCGCGACGTGATTGGGGTCGACGGTCGGGAACAGCTTGCCCACCAGCGACAGCGACCGGAGATGGCCGCGCCGCGTCTCGCGGCAGCAGGTCGAATAGCGCCCCACGATCAAGGCCCGGCTGCCGTTGCGGAAATAGCCGGAATAGCCGCTGTCTTGCGTAATCTGCCACAGGCCGGTCAGGCAAATGCCGTTCGGATGCACTAGGCGGCGGAAGCCTTTTCGATCCGGGCCCCAACGCAGGTCGGCAGCGGAATCGACGGCGCGCTCGGTGGCTTGGCGAAAGGCGTAGGGCGGACCACCCGGCAGGACGCCGTAGAGCAAGTTGGTCAGCGTGACCGGGTGGACCGGCAGCGGCGGCTCGCCGGCCGCCCCCCATGTTCTCTGGTAGGGATTGGCGAACAGCGCTTCGCGCACGTCGGAGAAGCGCGAACCGGCGTAGGCGCGGTCTTCATCGGTGATGGCTTCTATCCCAAACGAACGCGGAGTCACGGCGGCGCCCTCACGTCGGGATCAAGTCGCTCTCCATGTCGATGGCGGCGTAGGATTATCTCGGATCGGATCGCGGCCGGCAAGCCGTCGTCGCCGCGATCGTTCACAAACGGCAAGGAATCCCCTTTCGTGTCATTTGGCGGCCATATAGGTTGAGCGCACGGCTGCCCGCGGGACTGCCGAGGTTTCGCGCTTGCGAATATCCGCGGGGCACGTTGGGGGAACGTCATGAACCTTCCCCGAAGAACGTTTCTGCATTTGGCCGCGAGCGCCGCCGCGCTCCCGGCCATGCCGCGCACCGCAACGGCGCAAGCCTATCCGACGCGGCCGATCACGATCGTCGTGCCTTACCCGGCGGGCGGGCCCACCGATACGCTCGCGCGCATCCTCGCCGAGCATGTGCGGATATCGCTCGGCCAGCCCGTGATCATCGAGAACGTGTCGGGTGCGGGCGGCAGCATCGGGGTAGGTCGGGTCGCACGCGCAGCGCCTGATGGCTACACCGTCAGCGTCGGCCACTGGCAAACGCACGTGTTGAACGGTGCGAGTTATCAACTCCCGTATGACGTGGTGAAAGATTTCGAACCAGTGTCGCTGTTGGCCGACACCCCGCAATGGATCGTTGCGCGCAAGACCTTGCCCGCGAAGGACCTGAGCGAATTGATCGCCTGGCTGAAGGAAAATCCCGGCAAGGCGACGGCGGGCACGGTTGGCGTCGGTGGGCCGGAGATCACCGGCATCTACTTCCAGAAGAAGACCGGAACCAGCTTCCAGTTCGTGCCGTACCGCGGCGGCGCCCCCCTCAACCAAGATATGTTGGCCGGGCACATCGACTTCGGTTTCGGTCAGGCGGCGAGCACTTTCGTGCATGTGCGCAATGGCAACCTCAAAGCCTACGCGGTGATGGCCAAGCGGAGATGGGCCGCGGCGCCGGACGTCCCCACCATCGATGAAGCAGGCGTTCCGGGGCTTTACGCCTCGTTTTGGCACGGGCTCTGGGTGCCCAAGGGAACGCCCACGGAGCTCGTCGCAAGACTCAATTCGGCGGTGCAGGCTGCCTTGGCCGACGCAAGCGTGCGGCAGCGATTTGCCGATCAAGGCCAGGACGTTCCACCGCGCGAGCAGCAGACGCCCGAAGCGCTCGCCGCCCAACAGAGGGCCGAGATCGAGAAATGGTGGCCGATCCTCAAGGCGGCGAACATCAAGGGGGAATGACTGCCCGTATTGTTAGGAGCGATGCCGTGAAACTTCCCCGTCGGACATTTCTGCATCTGGCAGCGGGCGCTGCCGCGCTGCCGGCTTTGTCGCGCGTCGCGACGGCACAAGGCTATCCGTCGCGGCCGGTGCGGCTGGTCGTCGGCTTCGCCGCCGGCAGCACGACCGACATCCTCGCGCGCCTGATGGGGCAATGGCTCTCTGAGCGGCTCGGCCAACAATTCATCATCGAAAACCGGCCGGGCGCCGCCGGCAATATCGCCGCCGAGGCCGTCGTGAAGGCGCCCGCTGACGGCTATACGCTTCTCATGGTCCCGCCCGCGAGCGCGATCAACGCCACGCTCTATGACAAGCTCGGCTTCAATTTCCTCAGCGATATGGCTCCCGTCGCCGGCGTGGTCCGCGTACCCAACGTCGTGGAAGTCAATCCATCGGTCCCGGTGAAGACCGTCCCCGAGTTGGTCGACCATGCCAAGGCCAATCCGGGCGCGCTCAGCTTCGCCTCTGCCGGCATCGGGACGGCAAGCCATTTGGCCGGCGAGCTATTCAAGGTGATGACCGGCGTGAACATGGTTCACGTGGCCTACCGCGGTGATGGGCCGGCGATGACCGATCTCATCGGCGGGCAGGTCCAGGTCGGGTTCGCCACCATGACCGCGTCGATCGGACACATCCGAGCCGATCGGCTGCGGGCGCTGGCAGTGACCACGGCGACGCGCTCGCAGGCGCTGCCGGACATCCCGACCGTCGCTGATTTCATACCGGGCTACGAGGCCAGCTCCTGGTTCGGCATCGCCGCGCCGAAGGATACGCCCGCCGCGATCGTGGATGCCCTGAACAAGGAAACCAATGCAGGCCTTGCCGATCGCAAGATCATGGAGCGGCTCGCCGACATGGGCGGGATGGTGCTCGCAGGCTCGCCCGCCGATTTCGGCAAGCTCATCGCCGACGAAACCGCAAAGTGGGCCAAGGTGATCAAGGTCGCGGGTATCAAGCCGCAGTAACCCATGGCCTCGCCCCGTCCTTGACGTGCGTTGCGCGAATCCCGGCAGCCGGCGCCATCTATGATGGGGGAGATGCTGCCATAAGGAGTTAGCCATGGCTCAGCCGGATTATAGGTACGCAACCACTGAAATCGGCGTCCAATTTGATCCACACGGAATCCGCGCGTGGCTTTCCTGCATACTGGACGATGGCAAAACGCTGCTGCTCGCAACCGACCGCGTGACGCTTCGCGAAATGTGCCGAGAGATACAGGAGAAACTGAATCGGTAGCGCTACGGTCGATCGCAGACGCCTTGTTATTTGTCCGATCGTAACCATATGTAAACCCGTCTACTCACACGACTCTTACCGTCGAAAGTTTCCCGGCCACGAGTTTTGTCAGCCCAACATGGGTGGTCCTTATTTTGGGCCTTACCGAGGAGTTCCGATATTGAGCATGAATGCCGATGACGCGAATCGTCGCGCCGGAGCGCTGTTCAAGAAAGAGCAGCAATTGCGTGAAGCCCAACAAGCAATGGCCGAGTATCAGGCCGGATTGCGGGCGATGCGGGAAAAGACTGCGCGGTTGCGCGCGCTCCGGTTAGCTCGCGACGCCGCCAATCAGAGCACGCCGTCCGCCAATCAAAAGGGCGCGGCGCGACTGGGCGGCACCGCGCAAGGACCGCGGTCATCACGCACTTCGATGGCGCATGTTCAGCCCACGCGGCGTCCGGCGCGAGTTCGATCGGCGGCGACGCAACGAACGGGCTCATTGAACGCGAGACGGGTCAAGGGCGCTTAGTTTTTTTGGACGCCATCTCAGTTGCCCATGACGAGGCCGCCGTCGACGTTGACTGCCTGGCCCGTCATGTAGTCGGAGTCGCGGCTCGCGAGAAAGCTCACGACGCCAGCCACGTCCTCGGCGGTTTCGGGGCGGCCGAGGGGGATGAGCGAGGTTCGCCGCTTCCAGGCTTCACCGATTTTCCAGCCCTCGAGTTCACTCCATTGGGCGTCGATCGTCCTCCACATCGGCGTGTCGACCGCACCCGGGCAGATGCAATTCGAGGTGATCCTATGGGGCGCCAGCACCTGCGCCGCGGTGCGCGTGATGCTGACAACGCCGGCTTTGCTGGCCGCGTAGTGGGCCATCAACGCCAGACCGCCTCGGTAGGCCGCGATCGATGCGGTTTGGATCAACTTTCCGCGCAGCTCGGAACCTGCAATCGGCGTCTGCTGACGCATGCGTTTGGCGGCGGCTTGCAACACGAAAAAGACGGCACGCAGATTGATCGCCAGCATACGGTCCCAGTCGTCCTCGGTGAGCTCGAGCAGTGGCCGGATTTCGGCAATCCCAGCGTTGTTGAACAGCACGTCAAGCCGCCCCCAGCGCTGGTAGGCGAGATCGAGCATGCGCTCGATGTCCGCCGCGCGGGTCACGTCGGCCTGGATGGAGGCCTGCCCGAGCTCGTCGGCAAGGGTCCTTACGCCGTCGCCATTCAAATCCGCCAGCAACAGTTGCGCGCCGTCGCGCGCCATGCGTCGCGCGCAGGCGGCGCCGATGCCGCTCGCAGCGCCCGTGATGAGCGCATGAATATCGTTGAGCCGATCAGCCATCCGACGGTCCTATCGTGGGCGTCCCATGGGAAGATAGCGGAGTTGGAACGCTGTCGTCGATAGACACGAAATCGTTCGGCTGCCGACGAACGAACCACGGGTGGTCGATGGCTACCGCGTCCGCGCGCGCCGCGATCGGCCGGTCATGCAGGGATGGCGTGCGCGACTTCTCGCGCTACCCGATCGCGACCTCCTTGAACCGCCGTAAGGTCTCGATGTGATCGTCGAAGTTCAAGATGCGGTACATGGGGTACAACATCACCATGTCGGCGCCGAGTCGACGCCAGCCATCGGCGGCGGCCGCCCAGCCTTGGGGGTCCGCGCTATGCATGCGCAGCCAGCCCTCGATACCGAACTTGGCAGGATCGCGCCCGAGCGATTTGAGCTGTTCCTGCAACGCCGCGAGCTTCTGCTCCGCCTGCGCGTCGGCTGCCATGATCGGCATCCAGCCATCGCCGAGCCGGGCCGCGCGTGACATGGCGGCGTCCGACGAACCTCCAAACCAGATCGGGATCGGTCGTTGCACCGGCGGGGGCACGATGCTCACTTCGTTGAGATTGTGGAAGCGCCCTTTGAAGCTCACGAGGTTCTCCGACCAAAGGCGACGGAGCACCTTGACCTGTTCGGCTTGGCGCGCGCCGCGCGTCTTCCACTCCGCGCCGAGCGCTTCATACTCGACGTGGTTCCATCCCAGACCGATGCCCAGCCGCAAGCGCCCACCGCTGAGGAGATCGACCTCCGCCGCCTGCTTCGCGATGACCCCGGTCTGGCGCTGCGGCGCGATCAGAATGCCGCTTGAGAGCCGGATGGTCTTGGTGACCGCCGCCAAAAAGCCGAGCGTCACGAAGGTCTCGTGGAAGGAAGCCTTCTCGTCGTAGAGCGGAACCCAGCCGTCGCGCGCCGTCGCGCCAAAGACGTGATCGGGGACCTCGATATAGGCGTAGCCGAGATCTTCCGCCGCCTGCGCCCAGTCGCGGATCTTCGCGGGATCGTTGCCGATATCGAGCGACGGGAAGAAGGCATTGAGTTGCATGTGGGGCCTCGGTACGTCCGTTCAGTGCCAATAGGCGACCTCAGTGCGACGCGTATTCGCCAATTTGTTGAAAAGAAAGAGGTTAGGGACGCTGGAGTCCAGCGGTCGCGAAAACGACCACGTGACGCCAAACAGTATCATTGCAGCTGGGCCAGCACGGCCTTCGCCTCCTTAACATCCCGCGTGTCGAAGCCTTCGGTGAAACGGCTGTGGATGGATGCAAGCCCGTCGAGCGCCTCGGCATGCTTGCCTTGCCGCATCCAAAGCCTGGCCAGGTCGGTTGCCGCCCGAAGCTCGAGCGATCTCGCCTGCTGGCTGCGTGCTATTCGCAGAGCCTGGTCGAGCAGGGACTCTGCCTCGGCGTCCGACGCGCCGCGCATGAGCAGCGCGCGGGCCTTTAGTCGATACAGTTCGGCCTCAAAGCACCGTTCGCTGTTACGGCTGACGATCGAGAACCCCTGATCGATCAGCTCCAGTGCCGCTTCGGCCTCGTTGCGAAACAGCAAGGCCGCACACACCAGCACGAACTGGGCGGTGATGCCGAGCTGATAACCGGCGCGTTGATACTCATCCAACGCGGCCTTCACCTCGTCGAATCGGCCGCCTGATGGGTCCAGCATGGCCGTGCAGATGCCCCGGATCGCGCGTGACAGTCCGAGCCACTGGCGGAATCCGTGTTGTTCCGATATGGCGAGACAGCGCTCCGCGTAGGCCTGAGCAATTGTCGCTTCACCGCGCAGAGTATACAGGACGGACGCATAGTACCAGGCGTAAGCGTGCGTGTGCGCATGTTGGACCGCGTCGGCGCGTTCAAGCGCGGCGCCCATTCGCGCAACCGCCTCGTCGACTTGGCCGAGAGCCCACAGCACCCACGACATGAGGGCCAGCATGGCCACTCCAGCATCCTGGCCGGCTGCCCGAGCAGCCACCCTGTCGACCTCCTGACTTACGCTGAATATCTCGACGGCGCGTTCGATCGCCTCACGAGCTTCGACGATGCGTCCCAAGAAAAAGAGAATCATCGCCCGTCCGCGTGTCGCGTTGATTAACGCGGGCCGATCACCGCGCGCTTCGGCGACACTGAGTAAGGCCGCAACCGCTTCGAGGGCCTGCGGCAACTCGCCTCGCACCACGCTCACGGTCGCCAGCCAGAACATCACCTGAAGATACTCGGGCGGCTCTCCGAGCCGCTCGCACAACTCGCGAGCACGGGCGAAGGTCGCCACTGCCGTGCTCGCGGCCGGCCCATGCGTGGCGATGAGGGACGGTCCCAAGACCAGCTGAAAATCAAGCTCGGACCTGTCCTTGCTCTCGCCGGCCGGCAACCGGCTTGTCAGCTCGATCCCGCGCTGCAAGTGTGCGATGGCCTCGAGATTGGCCGAGCGCAAGGCTGCGTTCTTGCCGGCCTGGAGCCAGTGTCCGATCGCGTTTTCAATCAGTCCTGCTTCGGTCAGATGGTGCGCCAGAGTTTCGGGCTGAGTTTGCACGATATCCGGGAACCGTTGCTCGAGCGCGTTCGCAATGGCGGCGTGCAGATGCACGCGGCGGCTTCTCACGAGGCTGGAATATGCGGCGTCCCGTACCAGCGTGTGCTTGAAGGTGTAAACCGCGTGTGGGCCCTCGCCCCGGCGGAAAATCAATTCCGACCGCGCCAGCTGGCCAAGCGCCTCTTCCAGTTTCTCTCTCGGCAATCCCGCGACGGCGTTCAGCAATTCGTAATGGAACTCGCGACCCGCAACGGCGCCGATCTGTGCCACCTCCCGGACCGGCGCCAACCGATCAAGACGCGCCATCAGCGACGCGTGCAACGTTGTCGGGATCGCCAAAGACGGCAGCGGACGTTCGAGAACATATTGGCCATCCTGTTCCTGCAACAGCCCGCTTTCCAGCACCGTCTTGGTCAGCTCCTCAATGAACAGCGGCACGCCATCGGTGCGGGCGAGAATCTCGTCCATGACCTCCTTCGGCAGTTTCTTGCCGCTCGTCACCCGCTCGACCAATGCCGCGCCCTCGCGTCGGCCAAGGCGCGAGAGCGGGATCGTGGTCATGTGCGGGTAACTCGGCCAGGGCAACGTGAATTCGGGCCGCGCAGTGGCGAGCAGCAGTATCCGAAGCTGCGGCACGTGCTCCACCATGGCAGTGAGCAGCTCCAGCGAGGTTGGGTCGATCCAGTGGATATCTTCGAAAATGATGAAAACCGGCTGCCGTGCCGCCAATCCATCGAGCTGAGCCAATAAGGCCGCCAACGTCTTCTCCTTGCGTTTCTGTGGACTCAGCTCCTGCAATTGGTAGCGATCGCGCGCCGGTAATGCGAACAGGCTGGCCAGAACCGCCACGTGTTCCGGGTCCGCCGTGGATTGCGCAACCAGAGCGTCAAGTTTGGACAGCTTCTCCGTGACCGAGTCGCTGCGCTCAAACCCGGCAGCACGTTCGAGCTGACCGATGAATGGGAACAGAGCACTATTGGTATGATGCGCCGAGCAGAAATAGCGCAACGCGATGTGCGGTTCGCTCTGGAGCCGCTCTTCAAGCGCGAGCGCAATGTGCGACTTGCCGATACCTGGCTCCCCCGTAAGCACCACGACTCGGCCTGCCTCTTGCGTGGCGTGTCGCCACCGGCGCAGCAACAGCTCGATCTCCTCTTCACGCCCGAACAACGGCTGCAGCTTGGTCTTGTGCATCGCCTCGAAGCGGCTCTCCACGCCGCTCGCCCCCAGCACCTGCCAAACCGGCACCGGCTCCGCCCAGCCTTTTAGCGGGACAAGGCCGAGATCGCGGTAATCGAAGTGCCCGCCAGTGAGCCGGCGCGTGCTCGGGCAAATCAGCACTGCCCCTGGCTGCGCCAGCGCTTGCAGTCGCGCCGCGAGGTTCGGCGTCTCACCAACGACGGCCTGCTCCGCCGGGGTTTCATCAATGAGAAGTTCGCTCACGATGACGGTGCCGGTCGCAATGCCAATGCGAACCTGCAGCGCGGCGCCGACATTTGTCCCCAGATTCGCCACTGCATCGACAAGTGCGAGCGCGGCGCGCACTGCCTGTTCGGCATCATCCTCTTGCGCGCGCGGATACCCGAAATAGGCGAGCACGCCGTCGCCCATGTATCGGGCGATCATGCCCTGGTAGCGGCCGATGACCTCGCCGATGCAGGCGTGATAGGACGCGATGACGCCCCACATCTCTTCCGGGTCCAACCGCGCCGAAAGGGCAGTCGAGCCGACTAGGTCGCAAAACATCACCGTCAGTTGGCGTCGCTCGGCCTCGTCCCGCGGCGCCGGTTCGGTCGCTGTTTCGGCCGGCGCAGCAGCGGCTGGAAGCTCCGCGATCGCGCGCAGAATCTTGCGGCGATGCCCGAGCAGGACGCCGAGATCCTTGAGGTCTTGCTCCGTCAGATCGCGGATGACCGAGAGGTCAATGGCGTTGTCGGCGAACCGTTGGGCGTACTCACTCAGGCCGATCGATGCTAGCCACTCGGCAATGCCTTTCATGGCACGTCCCGTC
>JBKOXY010000253.1:0-3238 GCA_046725125.1 Pseudomonadota bacterium
CGAATCGATGCGGATCAAGCAGCCGGTTCTTTCGCTCATTCGTGAAAAGCTCCCTGTGACGATTCAACTCGCATCATTGGCCATCATCATCGCGCTCGTCATCGGCGTCGGTGCGGGCATCGTCTCTGCGGTGAAGAAGGATAGCATCTGGGACTATGTGGCGAACGGCTTCGCGTTATGGGGGATCTCAACGCCGAATTTCTGGCTCGGCATCATGCTGATCTTTCTGTTTTCGGTGAAGCTAGGTTGGCTGCCAGCCTCGGGCTATGTGCCGCTCTTGGAGGACTGGCGCGTAAGCTTCGCCTCGATGATCATGCCCGCTTTCGTGCTCGGCAACGCGATTGCCGCGATCCTGATGCGGCACACGCGCAGCGCCATGCTGCAGGTGCTGGAAAGCGACTATGTCCGCACCGCGCGTGCCAAGGGGCTGCTCGAGCGGAGCGTCATTCTCAAGCACGCAATGCGCAACGCGCTGACGCCGGTCATTACCCTCGGTGCGCTCGAATTCGGCACCTTGCTTTCGGGTGCCGTGCTGACCGAGCAGATTTTCACCATTCCAGGATTTGGCAAGCTGATCGTCGACGCGGTGTTCAATCGCGATTATGCGGTGGTTCAGGGAGTGGTGTTGGTAACGGCAACGACCTATATCGCCCTAAATCTTCTGGCGGATATGGTCTACATCCTGGTCAATCCGCGACTGCGCGATTGAGCGATGGGTGAAGGGGCGCTCATAACCGGGCTTGGCGGCGCGACCGAAGACGTGGCTCTCGAGTCGCCTGCGGCACGCGCGACGCGTCGATTGCTACGCCGCAAGGGAGCAGCGTTCGGACTCTTCGTCATCGCGCTTTTTGTCGCGCTGGCGTTGCTTGCGCCGTTGATCTCGCCCTACGATCCGAACCTGCAGACTTGGAGTGCCGTGCGGAAGGCGCCGTCGGCGCTGCATTGGTTCGGCACCGACGATGTCGGACGGGACGTGCTCGCGCGCGTGATCTATGGTGCGCGCGCCTCGCTGCTGGCGGGTGTCATCTCGGTCGCGATCGCGCTTTTGGTCGGCGTGCCGATAGGCATAATCTGCGGCTATGTGGGCGGCTTCGTCGATGCGTTGTTCGGCCGCATCACCGATGCCGTTCTGGCGTGCCCGTTTCTCATTCTTGCCATTGCGCTCGCCGCCTTCCTGGGGCCCAGCCTCGGCAATGCGATGATCGCAATCGGCATTACGACGACGCCAATATTCATACGGCTGACGCGCGCCCAGGTGATGGCCGTGAAGGTCGAGGACTATGTCGAGGCTGCGCGTGCGGTCGGCAACCCGCATTGGCGAATCGCGCTCGTTCATATCCTGCCGAATGTCCTGCCCGCGTTGCTGGTGCAGGCGACGCTGTCGATCGCCGCCGCCATCATCGCCGAAGCGTCGCTGTCTTTTCTGGGCCTTGGTCAACAGCCTCCCGCGCCTTCGTGGGGCAGCATGCTCAACTCCGCCCAGCGTTTCCTCGTCAATGCGCCCTGGATGGCGGTTTGGCCGGGGCTGGCAATTTTTCTTGCTGTTCTTGGCTTCAACTTGGTCGGCGACGGCCTGCGCGACGCGCTCGATCCGCGCTCGCGTTGATCGTGCCGCCTCGCAGCGGGGCGTTTTACGCAGCCAGGGTCAAAGGTGGAAAGGCTCAGAAGGAGCAAATGTTTTCCGGTTTGCCCCCGAAGGCGGGCAAATAGCAGACGTCTCGGTACGTCCGCTTCGTGGCACTAACGGACCTTAGTTGCCCTTAAATCCAAACATCATTCTCGGCCGTGCGCTCGCCGCCCGCATGGCCGGTATTGAGTACCCCACGCGGCTCGATCAGCAACAGCTTGACCTCGTGTGCGGCGTAAGGCTTGTGCTCTACACCCTTCGGGACAACGAACATCTCGCCCGCCGACAACCGGACCGCCCCATCGCGAAAATCGATCCTCAGAACGCCCTCTAGGACGATGAAGGTCTCATCCGTATGCTTGTGATCGTGCCAAATAAAGTCGCCCTGCAGCCTCACGAGCTTGAACTGGTAGTCGTTCATTTCGGCTACGACCTTCGGCTGCCATTGCTCGTGGAATAACCCGAACTTCTTGCCGAAATTGATCGCCTCGTAGGTCATGTGGCCTCGCTGTCGATAGTCGTGCAACCATACCAATTTCCAATGACCGTCTGCATTCACGTCGATGTCCCGATGTCCGCGTTAGGTCCACTTATCCTCGAAGAGCGGCGCCAAAGCGGACATCGGGAAAAATCCGGTCAGGTTGCCCTCCGGCCGCGTCAGGCCCGCAATGAAGCCGCCTCCGATTGGAACTCCGTCTTGCCAGTCCCGGCGAAAACGTCGAGCGCCGCGTTCACAGCAGCCCCGTCCTCGAACGGGTAGCCCATCTGCCGGATGACGGTTTCGAAGGCTCCGAGCGCGGCGACCACGTCGGCCTCGGAGATGGCCCCCATCGTCCCCCAACGCCACATCTTCCCGGCCATCTTGCCCTGCCCACCGGAGATCACGACGCCATGCTCATCGCGCAGCTTCGTCAACACCGTCTTGTTGTCGAGCCCGTGCGGCGTCACAATGCCGGTGACCGTGACCGAATGCACGCCGTCGCGTGAGAAGATCTGCATCCCAAGCGCCTTGATGGCTTGATGAAGCGCGTCGGTGTAGCGTGCGTGACGCGCCCAGACGTTCCGGGGCCCTTCCCTTTCGTAAAGGTCGATCGCGACGTCGAGTGCAAAAGCAACCGAAACCGGCGGCGTCCAGGGCGGCTCGCCCTTGTCGAAAAACTCCTTGTGCTTCTGTAAATCGAAGTAGAAGCGCGGCGCCTTGTTCGCCTTTATCTTCTTCCATGCGCGCGGGCTCACCGCGACCAGCGCGAGGCCGGGAGGACACGCGAGCGCCTTTTGCGACGCAGCGCAGACGATGTCGAGCTTCCACTCGTCCATCTTGAATTCGCTCGCGCCCAACCCGCTCACCGAGTCGACGACGACGTACGCCGGGTGATTCCCGATCGCACGCGACATCGCGCCCAGATCGATCTGGACGGCGGTGGAGGTCTCGTTGTGGGTCAACAGGATGCCGGTGATCTTGTTTTCGCGGTCGGCGCGCAGCCGCGCGGCCAACGCTTCAGGGTCAACCCCGGCGCCCCATGGCGTCTCGAGCACCTCGACCGTGCAGCCCCACATCTTCGCGATCGTGGCGATCCGCTCGCCAAAAACGCCGGTCGGGCACGCGAGGAG
>JBKOXY010000488.1:0-6948 GCA_046725125.1 Pseudomonadota bacterium
CCGCACGGCGGCGAATCGCCGATTGAGCATGCCGACGGGTGAAAAGCGGTAGTTTCGTACTGAAAGCGACCCCAAGTCCCCCAACGGCAATGGGAACCTAGGCCAAGACTTGGGTAAGATCAGGGCAAAGATCGAGAATCTCGCTTTTGAGGATTCACTTGGAAAACAAACGTTTACTGGCCATTTTCGGGGAAAAATGCGCCGCGGTCGCGGCGTTCACCCCCAGGTGCGCCCAATGGCCAAGAACTTCTCGCGCCGTTGGCGGCGAACGGTCTCCCGGTCGAGGCCGGCAAGCTCCTCCAGGGCGTTGGCGATGGCCTCCCCGGTCGAACCGATCGCGGCTGCCGGGTCGCGGTGGGCGCCCCCCGGTGGCTCGGTCACGATCTGATCGATGACCCCGAAGCGCATCATGTCGTCGGCGGTAATCTTCATGCCGGTCGCCGCCTCCTGCGCCTTGGCGGTATCGCGCCACAGGATCGAGGCGGCGCCCTCCGGCGAGATCACGCTGTAGATCGCGTGTTCGAGCATCAGCACCCGGTTGGCGGAGGCAATCGCGATGGCGCCGCCCGAACCGCCTTCGCCGATGATGACCGCCACGTTCGGGACCCCGAGCTCGAGGCTGGCATCGGTCGAACGTGCGATGGCCTCGGCTTGGCCGCGTTCCTCCGCGCCGATGCCGGGATAGGCGCCGGCGGTGTCGACCAGCGACAACACCGGAATCCCGAAGCGGTCGGCCATCTGCATGAGCCGCTCCGCCTTGCGATATCCCTCCGGCCGCGCCATGCCGAAATTATGCTTTAGGCGGCTTTCGGTCGACGAGCCCTTCTCATGCCCGATGACGCAGACGCTCTCGCCGCGAAAGCGGCCGAAGCCGCCGACGATTGCGACGTCGTCTCCGAACTTGCGGTCGCCGGATAGCGAAACGAAATCGCTGATGAGGGCCCCGACATAATCAAGGCAATGGGGACGCTCCGGATGGCGAGCGACTTGGGTCTTTTGCCAAGGCGTGAGTTCCGCGTAGAGATCTTTGAGCACCTGCGCTGCCCTGGCTTCGAGGCGGGAAATCTCCTCGCCGATGGCGGCTGCACTGTCGCCGGTCTCGAGCGCGCGCAGTTCCGCCACCTTGGCCTCGAGTTCGGCCACCGGCTTTTCGAAATCGAGATAGCTGCGCATCGAGCCGCTCTCAGACACGCCGCGCCGACGAATGGCTAGCGCGTTTCCTGCATGCCATAGCGCGCGTATTCCTCAGCAATGTCGGCCTGAAGGGCCTTGGCCGCCGCGATGTCGGCGTCGCCGGAGGGATCGCCGTTCTTCAATCTCGCCAAGCCGCGGCGGTAAAGCGCGAAGGCAAGCTTCGGGTCGATCCGCAAGGCCGCGTCGTAGTCGGAAACGGCGGCATCGAAGTGAGTCATTTTAAGAAAGATGAAGGCACGGCTGTCGAGCGTCGCAGCGTTGTTCGGCATCAGGCGGAGCGCTTGGTTGCAGTCGGCGAGCGCCTGCTTGAGGATTCCGACCACCGCGCGCGCCCAGCACCGGTTGTCGAAGGCGGGCGCGAAATCCGTCTTGAGCTTGATCGCCTGGTTGTAGTCGTCGATGGCGCGATCGTAGTGACCCTTGCCGAGCTGGGCGTTGCCGCGGTTGAAGTAACCTTCAGCCGACGGCTTGAGCTTGATCGCCTGGTCGTAATCCGGGATGGCGCGGTCGTATTCGCCGTTCTTGTCGTAGGCGACACCGCGGTTGTTGTAGGCGATGGCGAACTTGGCGTTGAGCTTGATCGCCTGGTTGTAGTCCGCAATGGCGCGGTCATAGTCGCCCTTGAGCCGGTAGCCGACGCCGCGATTGTTGAAGGCCTCCGCGAGCTTGTCGCCCTTATCGCGTGCCGCTTTGATGACGGCGGAACAACCGTCGATGCGCTGATCGACGTCACCGTATCCTCGCCCTCGCACCAGCCGCGCTCCTGCGGCGTCTGTGCGAGCGCCGACGCGCCGGCAAGCAACACGCCGGTCAAGATCGAGCAGAGACGCTTTGCTGCCACGCGAGGCATCGGCAACTCCATCATTCGTGGCGGTCAGGCTAAATCATGTCGGACTGCTTTGTCATTCCTCCCCCAGCGGGTGGAGGTCGCGCACCAGGTTCTTGAGGCGCTCCTCGAGCACATGGGTATAGATCTGTGTCGTGGAGATGTCGGCGTGGCCGAGTAGCGTCTGCACCACCCGAAGGTCGGCGCCGTTGTGCAGGAGATGACTCGCGAAGGCGTGGCGGAGCACGTGCGGGCTCACCTGCGCAGCGCGCAGTCCCGCGGCGGCGGCGAGCGCCTTGAGTTCGCGGGCAAAGTGCTGGCGCGTGAGGTGGCCGGCTTCGCCGAACGAGGGGAAAAGCCATCTTGTCTCCCGGTGACCACTGGCACCGGACAGGAGCGCGAGGTACTCGCCCATGGCCTTCTTGGCCGCTTCGTTGAGCGGCACGAGGCGCTCCTTGTTGCCCTTGCCGCGCACGGTAAGCATGCGGGCGTTGCGCTCGGCCGCTGAGATCGGCAGCGCGACGAGTTCGGACACCCGCAAACCCGTGGCGTAGAGCACTTCGATCAGGCAAGCGAGCCGCGCGGCGCGAAGCCGCTTGAATGCGGGTTGGTCCGCCTTATCCATGTCGATGCGCGCCTGCGCCAGCAGCCGGTCGACTTCTGCGATGGTGAGCACCTTGGGCAGCGCACGGCCGCGTTTCGGGCCTTCGATGACGGCGGATGGGTCGTCGGCGCGGCGTCCCTCCGCATAGAGGAAGCGATAGAGCTGGCGGATGGCCGAGAGCCGCCGCGCCACCGATGAGGCCGCGAAGCGACGCTTGCCGAGCGATCCGAGATAGCCGCGCAGGTCGTCGGTCGAGGCACGGGCGATGGTGCGTCCGCCTTTGCCGATCTCTACCGAGAAGTCGCCGAGGTCGCGGGCATAGGCGGCGAGCGTGTTCTTGGCTCCCCCGCGCTCGGCGGCGACCATATCGAGGAACAGGTCGATCAGCGCCTGGTCGGAATCTTTGACCTTCAGGGCCATGCGGCGATGATGCGGTCAGGGCTGCTGCTGCTTGGCGAACCTGTCCGGTGGAATCGAAACCGTAATCTCGCGCGGCTTCGGATCGAACCAGGTCGCGAGCATGAACATGGCGCCATAGGTCAGGCCGCCCAGAACCCCGATGAGAGTGAGGAATCGGAACAAGCTCGGCATGGTGAAACCCTCGACCGCCGACTTCGCATAAAAGAATGGAGAAACTAGGACATGGGCGGCGAGCGTTGGACCGAGACATCGATCGTGACCGCGCCGCAAAGATGGTTAATAGCACGCCGGCGGCACGTCTGTGCTACCAAGCGCGGCGGCAAGTGGTTGTGCTAGAAGAGAAACCGCCTAAACGCGGCTTTGCTCGGTGCCCGGAGCCCGGAGCAAGCATGGGAGGATTGATGAATATGTCGCACGGCGCGGCCCACGACGTCAGCGCGCGGCTGGAAGCCGCCATCATGGCGGCGCTCGGGCGACGCTCGGTCGTGCTCGTGGGCATGATGGGCTCGGGCAAGTCATCGATCGGCCGGCGCGTGGCACTGCGCCTCGGCATTCCATTCGTCGACGCCGATGCGGAGATCGAAAAGGCGGCCGGCATGTCCATCAGCGATATTTTCGCCATCCGAGGGGAGGCTGAATTCCGCACTGGTGAGGCGCGCGTCATCGCGCGCCTGCTGGAGGGCGGGCCGCAAGTGCTGGCGACCGGCGGCGGAGCGTTCGTGTACCCGGACACCCGCGCTGCCATCGCAGCCAAAGGCGTTTCGATCTGGCTCAAGGCCGAATTCGACGTGCTCATGAAGCGTATCAGGCGCCGGCACGATCGGCCGCTGCTCAGAACCGAAGATCCCGGCGCAACGCTACGCAAGCTGTTGGAAGAGCGCGATCCGATCTATGCTTTGGCCGATCTCACGGTACAGTCGCGCGACGTGCTGCACGACAAGATTGTTGACGAAATCGTGCGCGCGCTCGCGGGGCAGATGCGCGTGGCCTGCGCGATCCCGGGCCCGCCTGCCGAAGGAGATCGCCGGTCATGACTGCGCCGCTGCGCGCCAGCGATCCGATCGTCGTCAACGTCGCGCTCGGCGAGCGCAGCTACGACATCGTCATCGGGCGCGGTCAGCTGACCCTGCTGGGCGAAAAGATTGCCACGCTGCGTGCGGGCGCCAAGGTTGCGATCGTCACCGACGAAACGGTCGCGCGCCACCATCTGGCGGCGACCGAGGCCGCGCTTGCCGCTGCCGGCATCGGCACCACGTCGGTGACGGTGCCAGCGGGCGAGACTTCGAAGAGCTTCTCGGTGCTCGAGCGAGTCTGCGAAGCGCTGATTTCCGCGCGCATCGAGCGCGCCGATGTCGTGGTGGCGCTCGGCGGCGGCGTCATCGGCGATCTCGCCGGCTTTGCCGCCGCGGTTGTCCGCCGCGGTCTCGACTATGTGCAGGTACCGACCACGCTGCTTGCGCAAGTCGACTCCTCGGTCGGCGGCAAGACCGCAATCGATTCCGACCACGGCAAGAACCTCATCGGCGCGTTCCATCAGCCGGTGCTGGTCTTAGCCGACACCGCGCTGCTCGACACGCTGCCGGCACGCCAATTCCGCGCGGGCTATGCCGAAGTCGCCAAATACGGGTTGATCGGGGATGCCGGCTTCTTCGCCTGGCTGGAGGCGAATTGGCGGGAGCTGTTCGCAGGCGGCTCGGCGCGCGAGCACGCCATCGCGGTGAGCTGCCGCATGAAGGCCGCGATCGTTGGCCGTGACGAGCGCGAAGTCGGCGAGCGGGCGCTGCTCAATCTCGGCCATACCTTCGGCCACGCGCTCGAGGCGGCGGCCGGTTTCTCCGACCGCCTGTTGCACGGCGAGGCGATCGCGCTCGGGATGGCACTCGCCTTCGCATTCTCTGCCAAGCGCGGGCTGCTACCCCCGGCGGAGGCGGAGCGCGTCGAGCGCCACCTTGCGGCGGTCGGCCTGCCGATCCATCTCTCCTCGGTTCCGGGCGGCCCACCGGGCGCCGACCGCCTGATGGAACTCATCGCCCAGGACAAGAAGGTCAAGCGCGGCAGGCTCACCTTCATCCTGGCGCGCGGGATCGGCGCCAGCTTCATCGCGCCCGACGTCGACGCCGCCGAGGTCCGCGCCTTTCTGGTCGAGAAGCTCGCCGAGCGATGACTGGCTACGATTGGTTCGCCCTTGTGGCGGTTCTCATCTGCATCCTGCTCTCCGCCTTCTTCGCGGGCAGCGAGACCGCGTTGACCGCGTCGTCGCGCGCCAGCATGCATCGTCTCGAAAAGCAGGGGAATCGGCGCGCGGCGCTGGTCAATCGCCTGCTCAGCGCGCGCGAAAGATTGATCGGCGCGCTGCTATTCGGCAACAACGCCGTCAATATCGCGGCCTCCGCTCTCGCGACCGGCGTGCTGCTCACCTGGTTCGGCGAGGTGGGGGTGATCTATGCCACCGTCGTCATGACCATCGTGATCGTGGTGTTCGCGGAGGTCTTGCCGAAGACCGCGGCCTTCAACGCGCCCAACCGCATCGCCCTTGCGGTTGCGCGCCCGATCGATTGGACGGTCCGGCTGCTCGCGCCCGTCCTGATCGGCGTCGAATGGGTCGTGAAATGGGTGCTGCGGCTGGCCGGCATGAAGGTCGGTGAAATCGAATCGATACTTTCGCCCCATGAGGAGCTGCGCGGAGCAGTCGATCTCTTGCACCGGACGGGCGGCGTCGAGAGGCTCGACCGCGACATGTTCAGCGGGCTCCTGGATCTGCGCGATCTCACCGTCTCCGACGTCATGATCCACCGCACCGAGATGGTCATGGTCTGCGCCGACGACCCGCCGGAGCAGGTGGTGAAGGCGGTGCTGGAATCCGAGGTCACACGCGTGCCGCTGTGGAAGGGAAAGCCTGAGAACATCATCGGCATCTTGCACGCCAAGGATATCTTGCGTGCGATCCAGGTCTCGGAAGGCGACCTTGCCAAGATCGACGTCACCGCCATTGCGCGCCCGCCCTGGTTCGTGCCCGACATCCGCCCGCTCTCCGAGCAGCTCAAAGCCTTCCGGCGGCGTAAGACGCATTTCGCGCTCGTGGTCGACGAATACGGCGAGGTGATGGGCCTGGTCACGCTCGAGGATATTTTGGAGGAAATCGTCGGCGACATCTCGGACGAGCACGACATCGCGGTGCCTGGCGTGCGGCCGCAGCCCGACGGATCGGTCAACGTCGATGGCGGCGTTCCGATCCGCGATCTCAACCGCGCCATGGAATGGAACCTGCCCGACGACGAGGCGACCACCATCGCCGGCCTCGTCATCCACGAGGCGCGCTCGATCCCCGAGCCCGGCCAGACCTTCACTTTCCACGGCTTCCGTTTTCGGGTTCTGCGCCGCGACAGGAACCGCATCACGGCGCTGCGCATCACGCCGCTGGTGCGCAAGCCGGTGCTCAAATCGGCTTAGCGAGGACCTAGCGGCCGCTTCATGACCATCCACGTCGGCATTCGAGGACTCGTGATCGCCGCCGCCTTGGCGGGCGCGGCTGCCGCCTACGCGCATGCGCATCTCGATCGCGCCAGCCCGGCCGCCGGTGCGACGCTTGCCGCCGCGCCGACCGAGGTCACGCTTCATTTCACCCAACAGCTCGAGCCCAAATTCAGCACCATCGTGGTGCGCGACGCCGCCGGCAAGCAGGTCGACAAGGGTGATTCCCATGTGAACGAGGAGGACCCCGCCGTGTTGAAGGTATCGCTGCAGCCGCTCGGATCCGGAAGGTACAAGGTCGAGTGGCGCGTGACCTCGGTCGACGCCCATTCGACGAAGGGCGAGTATACCTTTCGCGTCGGCAAATAGGTTCGCCGAGAGTTCGGCGCACGTCGCCTCCCGGGAGGGACGGGGTGGGTGATCCGCTGATCTT
>JBKOXY010000202.1:0-9413 GCA_046725125.1 Pseudomonadota bacterium
GTCCATCAGCCGCTCGCGCACGAACGTGCTTTCGAACCGCCCCGGCGCACGATAGGTGCCGCACGGCGTCTTGTTGGTGAGCCGAACGCGCCCGATCGCCCGATAGGCCGGCACGCGATAGGGACCCGGCAGCATCGCCGCGGCGAGATCGGGCACCGTGGCCGCGTGGGTGCGCACATAGCCGCCCTGGTCGTGGAAGAATTCGTCCTCGATGGCGAGGATGCGGCCCTCGGCATCGACCGCGGCGCGGATCTTGTGGCGCTGCTGGCGCGAATGATTGGCCGCGATCAGATGCTCGCGCCGGTCCTCGATCCATTTCACCGGCCGTGCGAGCCGCAGCGCGGCGAGGCAGACCAGTACGTCCTCGGGATAAAGCTCGCCGCGAATGCCGAAGCCGCCGCCGACATGCCCCTCGAACAAGTGCACGCTCGCAGCGCTGCGGCGGAGCATTCGTGCGATGCTGTCGCGATTCCAGTGCGGCACCTTGGCGGCGCCGTAAAGCTCCAGCACGTCGCGGGCGGTGTCGTAGCGCGCGATGGCGCCGCGCGTTTCCAGCGGCACGCCGGAATGCCGCCCGACGGCGAGATCGAGTTCAACGACTTGAGCAGCGTCGCGAAACGCCGCCGCGACGTCGCCATAGGACTTCTCCACCACCGCCGGCTCGGTCGAACGGCCGTCCTCGAATTCCCCCGGCGCCGCGGCGGCATCGAGGATGACCGGCAGTTCTTCGACCGCGACGGCGACGAGATCGGCGGCGTCCTCCGCCACGTAGGGGTCGGTCGCGAACACCGCCGCGACCGGCTCGCCGACATAGCGCACGCGCTGCCGGGCCAGAATCGGCTGGCGATAGGGTGCCAAGCCTTCGATGCGGGTCAGGCGGAAATCGATCGGCGGAATCTCGGAGACATCGGCCGACGTCCACACCGCGACGACGCCGGCCACGGCCAGCGCCGCGCTGGCGTCGATCGAGATGATGCGGCCGTGCGCGTGGGCGGAGCGCACCAGGCGCATGTGCAGCATGCGGGGAAAGGCGACGTCGGCGGCGAAGGCGCCGCGGCCCGTCACCAATGGCCGGTCCTCGAGGCGGGTCACCGAACGTCCGACGAAGCTCATGTCAGGCCCCTAAGATGTTTCTGGCCGAAACACCATGGCGCTTCAGCATTCGGTGTGCTCCCCTCCCCACCGAACCGGGGCTTGCCCGGGTTCGGCACTTTAGACTGGCCGAAATCGGGTAAACCCGACTTCGGCTGGGGAGGGGCTGGGGGGTGGGGGTCAGTGTTGGGGTACGCGGTTTGCGCCACAACAACGACCCCCCTCCCCGACCCCCCACAAGGGGGGAGGGAGCAGACCGGGTTTGCCGCTCGCTAGCCGGCATTTAGCGCACCGGCTGCGCGCAGCGCGGCGCGGATGCGCTGCGGCGTTGCCGGAAACTCGTCGATCGCGACACCGAACGGGGAGAGGGCATCGTTGACGGCGTTGACGACCGCCGCCGGCGCGCCGATGGCGCCGCCCTCGCCCAGCCCCTTCGCCTTGGTGATGGACGCTGGCGTCAGCGTCTCGAAATGATGGATCTCGATCGCTGGGATTTCCCGCGCGGTCGGCGGCAGATAATCCGCCAGGCTTGCCGTGAGAATATTGCCGGTCTCGTCGTAGACGACCTCCTCGAGCAGCGCGTTGGCGATGCCTTGGGCAACGCCGCCGTGGATCTGCCCGTCGACGATCATGGGATTGATCAGACGTCCGGCGTCCTCGGCAACCAGAAACTTTTCGATCGTGACGCGGCCGGTCTCCACGTCCACCTCGACCACGGCGACGTGGCAGGCATTGGAAAACGTTCCCGGTGGATCATAGGTGGCGCTCTCGATGATACCTGGAGCGACCTCGCCCTTGAACCGATGCGTCTGATGATAGGCGGCGCGCGCCAGCGTCACGATCGGAATGGAACGATCGGTCCCGGCGACGCGCGCAGCATCGGCTTCGAGCACGATGTCGTCCGCCGACGCCTCGAGCAGGACGCCCGCCATTTTCGTGAGCTTGGCGCGGATCTTGCGCGCCGCCAGCAAGGTAGCGCCGCCGGCGATTACCAGCGAGCGGCTGGCGAAGGTCCCCCAGCCGTAAGGCGTGCGGTCGGTGTCGCCGTGCACGATCTTGATGCGCTCCGGCGACGTGCCGAGCTCGTCGGCGATGATCTGCGACAGCGTGGTGCGCAGGCCCTGTCCATGCGGGGATGCGCCGATCCGCGCCTCGACGAAGCCCGACGGGTCCATGGTCATCTCCACGGTTTCCCAGCCTGGCGTCACCTCCGTGCCGCGCGCCGCGAACGCCTGCGTGCCGTAGCCTGTGCGCTCGGAAAACGTCGCCAGGCCGAGACCGAGATAGCGACCTTCGGCGCGCGCTTTCGCCTGACGGGCGCGGAACGCCGGCACGTCGATGGCTTTCACCGCCGCCTCCATGGTCTCGACATAGCTCGCTTCGTCGAAGGTGAGACCGGTCACCGACGTATGAGGAAAGGTCTTGACCAAGTTGCGGCGACGGATCTCGATCGGATCGAGTCCGAAAGCCGCCGCCGCCTTGTCCATCAGCCGCTCGAGCGCGAACGTGATCACCGGGCGAGAGACGCCGCGATACGGCGCCATCGGACATGTATTGGTCAAGACTCCGCGCGCAACGCAGGAATATTCGCGCACGTCGTAGGGGCCGGGCAGCTCCGCCATCGCCATCAGCGGCTCCACGCCGCATGTAGTCGGGTAGCATGAATAGGCGCCGACATCGGCGACGATATCCGCGGCAAAGCCGATGACCTTGGCGTCGGCATCGAACGCGCCTTCGAGCGCGATCGACTGGTCGCGGCTGTGGAAGCAGGCGACGAGATTCTCGCGCCGGTCCTCCACCCACGCCACCGACGTCTTGAGCTTGCGCGCGAGCCAGGTCACGACCACGAATTCCGCCGCCAGCGACATTTTCTGCCCGAAGCCGCCGCCAACGTCAGGCGCGATCACCCGCAGATCCGCTTCCGGCATTCCGAGGAGATCGGCGATAACGGTGCGCATCACATGCGGCGTCTGCGTCGCGCAGGTGAGCGTGACGCGCTCGCTCGCGGCGTCCCATGCCGCATGCGCCGCGCGCGGCTCCATCGGCAGCGCGTTCTGCCGGTGCGAGCGGATATCGACTTTGATCCGCCGGTGCGCGGCCGCCACCTTGGCGTCGAACCCGGCCGTCTTCAGGCGCCCTTCGACCACGACGTTGCCGGCGGCCTCGGCGTGGACGAGCGGCGCGCCGCGGGCGAGCGCCGCGCCCGCGCCCACCACCGCCGGCAATTCTTCGATTTCGACCTCGACGAGATCGGCAACGTCCTCGGCCTCTTCCCTGGCCGACGACACCACCGCCGCGATCGGCTCGCCGACGAACCGCACGACATCGCGCGCCAGCACGGGCTGGCTGATCGGCACATAGTTGAACTTGTGCAACAGGGGCTGGATCGGCTTCACGCCCGCGAGCTCGGCGGCAGTGACGATGGTCGCGCCCTGGGGCGCCACGATCCGCTTGATCCGACCCGAGGCGACCGAGCTTCTGACGAAGCGGACCCAGCGTGCCGCCGGCAGGTCGCCCGTGAACCGGCCATGGCCGGCCACCAGCGTCGGATCCTCGAGGCGCCGAATCGAACGGCCGATCCAACCGCCATCGTTCTTGGCATCGACGGCCATTCAGTCCCGCGCTTCGCTCAGTTTACTTGCTGTAGGGGCTGAATGCGCGAGTGAGCCTTGCGAGCATCATCAATTCCCCTCCTCAATCGATCGCACGTGCCGCGCAGCGTGAGGCGTCATCGATCACCGCAGGCCCGCGAAGACGCGACGCGGATTTGCGTCGGCAATCGCCTCGATCTCGGCGGCCGACAATCCCGCCGATCGCAGCAGCGCGAGCGGCTCCATGTCGGCCGGCGTGAACGAATAATCAGTGCCCAGCACGACATTATCAAGTCCGGCGAGCTCGATCAGAAACCGCAAGGCCTTGGGCGCATGGACGATGCTGTCGTAGAGCATCTGCGATGCATAGGCGGACGGCGCTTTGGCGGCGACGTCGCCTTGCGCCGCTCGGTCCATGCGCCGATGCATGATGTCGAAACGGCCGGCGAGATAAGGATACGCCCCTCCCCCGTGCGACAGCACCAGCTTGAGGCGCGGAAAGCGGTCGAGCACACCGGACATCAACAGCGAGCCGACGCCGAGCGTGGTGTCGAAGGTGTAGTGCGCAATCTGGGCGAGGCCGAATCTTGCGGCGCGCGGCGCGGGGCCCACCAGCACGGGGTGGATCAGCACGGGCATGTCGAGCGCTTCCGCCTTGCGCCAGAACGCGTCCAGCGCAAGCTCGCCGAGATTGGTATTCTCGACGTTGGAGGAGATGATCACGCCGCAGGCTCCGAGTCCGATGGCGCGCTCGAGCTCGGCTGCCGCAGCCTCGGCTTGAACGAGCGGAACGGAGGCGATCCAGGCGAACCGATCCGCGTTGTCCGCGCGCCACGCCGCCAGCGTGTCGTTGAGCATCCGATGCCAGGCGATGCAGGCGTCGGTGGCGAGGCCGTACCCGAATAGGTCCGGCCAGGTGCCGACGATCTGCCGATCGATGCCCTGCTCGTCGAGCCAGGCGCACCGCGCAGCGACCGGTTCGATCAGGCGCGGAAAGAACGGGCGCACCTTGAAGCCGTAGTCGAAATGCACCGCCGGCGGCGCGGCGCCGGATCGCACCAGCCGCACGCCGATCTCCTCGCCACGCCCGACGATGGCGTCGATCAACTGCGGCGGAACATAATGGGCGTGGACGTCGATCGGCACGCGGTCCCCTTCGGCTTTGTTTGGCGATTGTGCCGGGGATGCTTGGCCTCGAAATCAGCGCGCGGCCTGCCGGCGCATCTCGGCGACCGTGCTGCGCACGGCCTTGACGATGTTCTGGTAGCCGGTGCAGCGGCAGAGATTGGACGAGAGAAGATCGAGAATGTCATCATCCGTGAGGTCGGGATTGGTCTCCAGCGCGTTCACCGTCAGCATCAGGAAACCCGGCGTACAGAACCCGCACTGAAGCGCGTGATGCTCGATGAATGCGCTCTGCACCGGATGCAGCTTGTCGCCGTCGGCGAGACCTTCGACCGTGCGGATGCGCTTGCCCTGCGCCTGGACCGCGAACATCAGGCAGGACCTTACCGCCTCATCGTCGAGGATCACCGTGCATGCGCCGCAGATACCGTGCTCGCAGCCGATGTGCGTCCCGGTCAGACCGCATTCGTCGCGGATGACATCGACCAGCGTCTTTCTCGGCTCGACTCGGACGGCGTGATCATGACCGTTGATATTGAGCTTGATGTCGATCTTCTCGGTCATGCCCGCCAGTTCGCCGTCGCCGCTCCGCAACTCCTTGAGTGATACATGCATTTTGTGGCAAGTAAAGCCGAAGGCGGCGCTTTCCCGGGCGGCCGCAATCGTTGGCAAAAGTGGCGGCAGGCGGCGACGGACGCGAGAGTCCGCACGTCGCTCAAACCGCGCAAGGCTCTTCAAAGGGAGGAATTGCCATGAGTTCCAGTCTGTCACGCCGCACGCTCATCAAAAGCGCGGCCGGCTCCGCGGTGCTTGCTGGCGTCGGCATGCCGGCGATCGTGAGCGGACAAACCGATGCCATCCGCATCGGACATCTCACCCCGCTCACGGGCTTTCTCGGGCCGCTCGGCGAATACGCGGTCATGGGAGTAAAACTCGCCGCCGACGAGATCAACGATGCGGGCGGCGTGATGGGCCGCAAGATCGAGCTCGTGATGGAGGACTCGGTCAACCCGCAGACCGCCTCCGCCAAAGCCGAGCGGCTGATCGAGCGCGACAAGGTCGCAATGATCATCGGCGAAATCTCGTCGGCGTCCGGCCTTGCCATTGGTCAAGTCGCAAACCGCTTGAAGACCGTGTACATCAACACTGGCTGCAATTCCGATGCGCTACGCGGCGCGAGTTGCAATCCCTACATGTTCCACATCGAGGGCGCGAACTCGATGTACGTGATGGCGGTCGGCCAGTACTTGCTGCGCGAGAACCTCGTGCGCGGCAAGAAGTGGTATTCGCTGACGGCAGACTACGCCTTCGGCCACGACCTTCTGCGCGTTGCCAAAAAATTCATGGAGTCGAACGGCGGTCAATTCGCGGCCGACGAGCTGGTGCCGACCGACGCCACCGACTTTTCTCCCTATCTGCTGAAAGTCCGTCAGGCCCGACCCGATCTCGTCGTGTCCAATCTCGCCGGCAACCAGATCACCAGCTTCCTCAAGCAATATTCCGAATACGGCCTGCCGTTCCCCGTAGCCGGCTTCGGCTTCGACACCGTCGTCGCTTGGGGCGCCGGCAAGGGCAATTTCTCCGGCATCTGGCCGCTGGTGTGGCACCACCTCGTCGATACGCCGAGCTCGAAGAAGTACGTCGAGGTGTTCCAGAAGAAATACGGCAAACTCCCCGACAACCAGTCGTGGGGCGACTACAACTCGCTCAAGATCGTGGCGCAGTCGATGAGCGAGACCAAGTCTGCCGACCCGCAGAAACTTGCGGAGCATCTGCGCAAGGGCGCGAAATTCGACGTGATGAAGGCGCGCGAAGCGTACTTTCGTCCCTACGACAACCAGATGGTCATGGAGATGTACGCGGTGCGCGCCAAGGAGCCGGCCAAGATGAAGGACCAGTGGGACATCTACGATGCGCTCGGCGCCGTCCCGGGTCCGAATGAGGACATGGAGATCATCGCCCCGCCGAAGGACGGCACCTGCAAAATCGGCTGAGCAAATCGGCGCCAACTGGGCATATCTTCCGCTTGTCGTCCCCGCGAGGGGCACCCCGCGACGCCCGCGTCGCGGGGACCCCGTTGCGGGGACGACATAGTATGAGCTGATCAACCGGCTCGTATTCACCCGCCAAGAGATGGCCGCGTGCAGCTCGTCTTCATACTCGAGCAGGTTCTCAACGGCCTCCTGGTCGGCGCTTATTACCTTTTGATCGCGCTCGGCCTGTCGCTGATCTTCGCCCTCGGCGGCATCGTCAATCTCGCGCACGGCGGCTTCTACGCCATTGGCGCCTATCTCGCGGTCGTGCTGGCGGACCGCATCGGGTTCGCGGGCGCGCTCGTCGTGTCGCCGCTCGCCGTCGGTCTCATCGGCGTCGCGATCGAGCGGCTGTTGTTTCGCCGCTTCTACCGTTCCGATCCGATTTTGAGCCTGCTGTTGACCTTCGGCCTCGCGATGGTGATCGAGCAAGGCCTGCGCATCGTGTTCGGCGCCACGCCGCTGCCGTTCTCGATCCCGCCCGAGCTGCGCGGACAGATCTTCGTCGGCGACTTCATCTACTCGCGATACCGTCTGATCATCCTGGCCGTCGCGGCCGCCGCCGTGACGGCGACTTGGTTCATCGTCTATCGCACCGCGTTTGGCCGCGTCGTGCGCGCGGGCGTCCAGAACCCCGACGTGGTCGGCGCGCTCGGCATCTCGCTCGCGCCCTACATGACGGCGATCGCCGCGCTCGGTGTCGGGCTTGCCGGGCTTGCCGGCGTGCTGCTCGCTCCGATCGCGGGCGTGCACCCGGCGATGGGTGCGGAAATCCTCACCGCGGCGTTCGTCGTGGTCGTGATCGGCGGCCTGGGCTCGTTCTGGGGCGTAATCGCCGCCGCCGCGCTCGTTGGCGTCGTGCGCGGCATCACCATCTATTTCAACCCATCCTGGGGCGAAGGCTCGATGTATCTGCTGATGGCGCTGGTGCTGCTGGTGCGGCCGCGCGGCCTTTTCGGCGAGCGCATCCAAAAGTTCGAGTAACCGGCAATGCGCGACGAATACGCCACGCTTCTGATTGCGGCGATCGCGCTCGCGGTGCTGCCGTTCGCCCTCGATGTCGCCGGCCTGCCGCTGCGCTCCGCGATCGATGTCGTCGTGTTCGCCATTGCCTGCATGGGACTCAATGTGCTGGTCGGCTATACCGGGCTCGTCTCGTTCGGCCACGGCGCGTGGTTCGGACTCGGCGCCTACGCCGCCGCCTTGAGCCAGCGCTACTGGTTTCCCGGCCAGATCATTCTCCCGTTCCTGTTCGCGATTTTCTTTGTTGCGGCGGCCGCGCTTCTCTCCGGAGCGCTGATTCTGCGGCGGCGCGGCGTTTATTTTTCGCTGCTCACGCTGGCGCTGACCGCGCTCCTGTTCGCCATCGGCTACCGCTGGACCGAGCTCACCGGAGGCGAGAGCGGATTGGGCGGCGTGACCCGCGCGACGGTGCTCAACCTCGATCTCGAATCCGACCGCGCCTACTATTGGGCCGTCGCAGCAATCGGCATGGCGGTGTGTTACCTGCTCTGGCGCTTCCACCGATCGCCGGCCGGCAGCGTGCTGGTGGCGATCCGCGAGAACGAGGAGCGCGCACGCTTCGTCGGCTATCCCACCAACCGCTACAAGCTGATCGGCTTCGTGCTGTCCGCGACCGTGGTCGCGATCGCAGGCACGCTATCGGTGTTCAATCACCGCTTTGCGTCGGCAGAGCCGCTCGCCGTGGCGTTCTCGGGCGAGCTGGTCGCGATGGTGGTAATCGGGGGGATGCGGAGCTTTCTCGGCCCCGCGCTCGGTGCGTTGTTCTTCATCCTCTTTCGCGAGTTCCTGTCGATCTGGACGCCGCACTGGCTGTTTTATTTTGGTCTGTTGTTCGTCGGCTTCATCGTATTCTCGCCGACCGGTTTAGTCGGCGTTGCCGGGCGGATCGTTGCGCCGTTCCGCAAGCGGACGATCGAGGCCGCGGCGATGGCCGGCCGCCGAATCACCGAGACCGCGGGACTGCCGCAGGTCTATCGCCGCTCCAGCGCGAGCGCGGCGCCGGTGCTGGTCGCGCGCGGTCTCGTCAAGCGATTCGGCGGCATTCACGCCGTCGACGGCATCGACCTGACGGTCAGGGACCGCACGTTGCACGCGCTGATCGGTCCGAACGGCGCCGGCAAGACAACCGCCTTCAATCTCGTGTCGGGACTCTTTCCACCGGACGCCGGCACGATCGAGCTCGAAGGCCGCTCCATCGCCGGCTTGAAGCCGGAGGACATCACCGCGGCCGGCGTCGGCCGCTCGTTCCAGATCACAAATCTGTTCGGCGGGCTCTCCGCCGAGGAGAACCTGCGACTTGCCGTGCAGGCGCGCAGCGCCAAGCGCTTCGCGCTGTGGACGTCGGCCGCCGCGGTGGCGGACGTGAACGAGGAGACGGCTGACCTTGTCGCCTTTCTCGGCCTTAGCGGCATCGAGCAGGCGGAAGCAGCCTCGCTTTCCTATGGCGGGCAGCGCCTGCTCGACATGGGGCTCGCCATTGCGACCCGGCCGCGAATCCTGCTGCTCGACGAGCCGCTCGCCGGGCTCGCCGCCGCCGAGCGCACGCGCA
>JBKOXY010000285.1:0-9240 GCA_046725125.1 Pseudomonadota bacterium
TACTCCCACCAAATGAGGTTTCTGTGCGCGCATCAATTGATTCGGCGTCGCGCGCCGCCGTCCGCCCGACCATAGATGTCATGCGTTAAATCCTTGATGATGGGCCCGATAAAAAGCAGCGCGGTTTGCCATCGTGCCGAAAAGCCTTTTGATCTCAATGAGCGCCGTGACCACGGTCTGCCAGCCTAAGACTTTGATGTTGCCTATAGATCACACCCCAGCCCCATTCCTGCCGCGATCGAACGGCGATATGTGGGGGTAGGGAACCGATCGCGGCCGCTAGGGCGCGATGGGTCCGCGCACAACTGGGGCACCGCTGGGCAATCTGGCGGGAGTTGCCGCGGGGGTGCCGCGGAGCGGGGGGTCCAATGGGGCGGCAGCTCTCGAGCCTGGGTTTCGGCGGCATTGGCCGCGTCGCCGCGGCCGCGGTTTGCTGTCTCGTGCTCGCCCACTGCTCGGGGCCATTTTCCAGCAAGGAATTCAGCCCGCGCGTGGTCGAGGAAGGCGAGCCGGTGCCGAAGGGCGGGGGCACCTACCGCGTGGGCAAGCCCTACAGCATCTACGGGCGCACCTATGTCCCGGCCGAGAATCCCTCCTATCGCATCGAGGGCGTCGCGTCTTGGTACGGGCGCGACTTCCACGGCCGGTTGACCGCCAACGGCGAGATCTATGACATGCACAGCATCTCGGCCGCGCACACCACTCTGCCGCTGCCATGCTATGTGCGGGTCACCAACCTCGACAACGGCCACTCCATCATCGTGCGGGTCAACGATCGCGGTCCGTACCATCGCAACCGCGTTATCGACCTCTCGATCGGAACCGCCAAAGCGCTCGATTTCTACAGCAGGGGGCTCGCCCGCGTTCGGGTCGAATATGTCGGGGCTGCGCCGCTCGCAGGCAGCGACGACACGATGTTGATGGCCACGCTGCGCGACGGTTCACCGGCACCGGCGCCCTCGAAGGTCATGATCGCCGCAGCAAAGCCTTTCATTGCCAATCTCGATGAGGGCAAGGATGCGCAGCTCGCATCTGCATCTACGCGTTCGTTCGCGCTCAGCAGCGCATCGACCAGTGTCGCCAAGTCCGCGGGTGAGACGTCCTCCGCCAATCGAGCGAAGACCAAATCGCTCGTGCGATCGGCCTCCGCCGTAGAACCCCAACCCGAACCGCCTCCGCCGCAGGAAGCTTCTCCGGCTGCCTTCGCGCCGATGCGCAGCGAAGCCGGCACGCTCGACCTGATGAGCGGCCGTGGGCTTTATTGAGGGGGATCAGGCTTGATCCGCGCCGCACCGAGCCGCCGCGACCGGCATTGATTCCGGCCGGTGGAACTTGCTAAGCAGACGCGGGGCAGGAAAGGGAGCGTGGACCTTGGCCACGCACGACTTGCCGCAATCATGAACATGCGAGTGGTTGGCAACGTGTTGCGTTCGCGCTTCGCCAAGTGGGGCGCGGCTGCGGTTGTTGGCTGCGCGGTCGCCTCCGCTATGGCCGCGCCCAACCCGGTATCGGGACCAAAGTCAAGTGACGGCTACCAGACCGCCGCCGCGCACGCGATGCTGATCGAGGCCGAGAGCGGCAGCGTGCTGTTTGAAAAGGCCGCCGACGACCTCATTCCGCCGGCCAGCCTGTCAAAATTGATGACGCAAGAGGTGGTGTTCAACGAGATCAAGCAGGGCCGGCTCAAGCCCACTACCGAATTCATCGTCAGCACCAATGCGTGGCGCCGAGGCGGCGCGCCGTCGCACACGTCGAGCATGTTCATTCCGATCCACAGCAAGGTTTCGGTCGACGATCTTCTGCATGGCGCCATCATCCAATCGGCCAACGACGCCTGTATCGCGTTGGCGGAAGGCATTTCCGGCAACGAATCCACGTTCGCGGAGTTGATGACCAAACGGGCGCGTGAGCTTGGCCTGACCAAGTCGACCTTCGGCAATTCGACCGGCCTTCCCGACCCGAGACAGCTGATGACCGCGCGCGAGCTCGCCAAGCTCGCCCGCCATCTGATCGAGACTTATCCCGACTATTACAAATATTACAGCGAGCGCGAATTCACCTGGAACAAGATCCGCCAATACAACCGCAATCCCTTGCTCGCCATGCCTATTGGGGCGGATGGCCTCAAAACCGGCTTCACCAAGGACGCGGGCTACGGTCTGGTCGGCTCTGCGGTACAGAACGGATTGCGCCTGATCGTCGTCGTCAACGGGCTCAGGTCGGAGAAGGAGCGCGCCGACGAGGCCAAGAAACTGCTGGAATGGGGATTTCATAGCTTCCAATCCGGTTTGCTGTTCGCCGAAGGCCAGGAAATTGCACAGGCCAAGCTCTATGGCGGCGTCAGGGGTCACGTGCCGCTGATCGCGCGCAAAGAGGTGCGGCTGATGGTGCCGCGCGGCTCGCGCGACAAGATCATCGCCCGCGTGGTCTATTCCGGCCCGGTGCGGGCGCCGGTACAGCAGGGCCAGAAAATCGGCATGCTGAAGGTATGGCGCGGCGAGTCCGTGGTGCTCGAAGTCCCGCTGCAGGCGGCCGAGAGCGTGGATACCGGCTCGATGCCGCAGCGCGCCTTCGACGCCGCCACCGAGCTCGTGCTCGGCCTCTTCCGCGCCGGCTTCAAGCGGCTATAACGGAAGACGAAAGGATAGAGAGAGCAGGCAGAGGACGGATGACGGGCCGCCGCAACCACTGCGCTCTCCGTCCGTCCTCGCTCGTCCGTTAGAACGCGATGCGTGGACGATTCATCACCTTCGAAGGCGGTGAAGGCACCGGCAAGTCGACCCATTCGACGCTGCTGGCAGATCGACTCGGGTCGGTGGGCATCGGCGTGGTGCTCACGCGCGAGCCTGGCGGCTCGCCCGGCGCCGAAGTCATCCGGCACGTGCTGCTCTCGGGTGTTGCGAAGCCGCTCGGCATAGAAGCCGAGGCACTCCTGTTCGCCGCCGCTCGCGGCGACCACGTGCGCAACACCATCGAGCCGGCGCTGGCGCAGGGCATGTGGGTGATCAGCGACCGTTTCATCGACTCGACCAGGGTCTATCAGGGCACCCTCGGCCATCTCGATCCGCTATTCATCCGCGCCCTTGAACGGGTGACCGTTGGTGACCTCAAGCCTGATCTCACTTTCATTCTCGACGTGCCGGCGGAGGTTGGCCTGGCGCGGGCCAGCAAGCGGCGCGGCGAGCGGGTGGCCGACCGGTTCGAGGCGGAATCGCGCGCGTTCCACGAGGCCTTGCGTGAAGCCTATCGCCAAGTCGTGGCGGCCGAGCCCGGCCGCTGCGTCGCGATCGATGCCACCGAGCCGAAGCCCGCGGTCGCTGAACGCATTTGGAAAACCGTGACCGAACGCCTCGATTTCGCGCGCGTGTCGAGCCTGCCTGCGGGTGCCGCATCGTGAGCGACACCGACGACGAAGCCGACGGCGTCGAACCGCCGCCCCCACGCGAGACCACTGTCCTCTACGGCCACGCCGAAGCGGAGCGCGCGCTGCTCGCGGCCTATCGGGGCGCGCGTTTCCCCCACGCCTGGCTGATCGGGGGACCTGCCGGCATCGGCAAGGCGACGCTCGCCTATCGCATGGCGCGCTTCGTCCTGGCCCATCCCGATCCGGGCGCGCCGCCGGTGCAGACGGCGAAATCGCTGCACGTCGACGCCGATCATCCGGTCGCCCGGCGCATCGCGGCCCAGGCCCAGGGCGACCTCCTCGTGCTGGAGCGCACGGTCAACGAAAAAACCAACAAGCTCTACCAAGACATCCGGGTCGATGACGTGCGCCGCACGGTCACCTTCTTCGGCTCGACGGCCGGGGAGGGCGGTTGGCGGGTCGCGATCGTCGATCCGGTCGACGAGCTCAATCCATCAGGTGCGAATGCGCTGCTCAAAGTCCTGGAGGAGCCGCCCCGCCGCGCCGTGCTGCTGCTGGTGAGCCATTCGGCCGCGCGCGTTCTGCCGACCATCCGTTCCCGTTGCCGGCTGCTGGCGTTACGGCCGCTTGCCGCTGACGACGTGGCGCGCGCCGTTGCCGCCGCGATCGGAGGTAGCCCCGACGCTGCCGACATCACGGCCGCGAGCGCGGTCGCTGACGGAAGCGTGCGGCGCGCGCTGGCGTTGCTGGACGGCGACGCGCTCGACCTGCGCAACCGCATCATGGCTTTGCTCGAGGGTCTGCCCGCGGTCGATCCGCGCGCGCTGCACGCACTCGGCGATCGCCTCTACGGCACTGATCCGGCGCCGCTGGCCGCATTTGTCGACACCGTCAATGCGTGGCTCTCGCTGCGCTTGACTGCTGGCGAAAGGGCGCCCGCACGCCTCGCCCGATTGGCGGAGGTTTGGGAGAAGGTCAACGCCGCCGCGCGCGACGCCGAAACCTTCAACCTCGAGCGCAAGCCGCTGGTTTTCAACGTCTTCGGCTGGCTTGCCGACGCATCGCGTGGTTGATACCTAAGCGAGCGCCATGGCCGGGTCGGGGCCCCCGCCGACTTCGTCGGTGGGGACCCCGGTGTCCCGGCCATTGCGGTCATTCTGGGTCAGCGATCCCGGCTACCCGAGATCGCGGCTAAACGGTGCCTAAGTCGGCGCCTTGGGTGGCTAGCGCCAAACACGGAATGACCACGGACCACGGAACGACCGATGGCTGACAAGCCCCGCTACTATCTCACCACGGCCATCGCCTATCCCAATGGCCCGCCCCATATCGGCCATGCCTACGAGGCGATCGCGACCGATGCAATCGCCCGTTTCATGCGGCTCGACGGCTACGACGTGCTCTTCGTCACCGGCACCGACGAGCACGGCATGAAGATGTTGCAGACCGCGGCGAAGGAGAAGCTCACCCCGCCGCAACTGGTCGAACGCAACGTGCCGCGCTTCAAGGCCATGGTGGAGCGGCTCGACTGCTCGAACGACGTATTCATCCGCACCACCGAAGAGCGCCACCATCGTGCGTCGATCGCCATCTGGCAGCGGATGGAAGCGGCGGGCGATATTTATCTCGGCAAGTATTCCGGCTGGTACTCGGTGCGCGATGAAGCCTACTACGACGAGGACGAGACCAGGCTCAACGATGAGGGCGAACGCGTCGGCCCGCAGGATACGCCGGTCGAATGGGTCGAGGAGGAGAGCTATTTCTTCAAGCTCTCAGCCTACCAGCAAAAGCTGCTCGATCTCTACGCTCGTCATCCCGACTACGTGCTGCCGAAAGAGCGGCTCAACGAGGTCGTGGCTTTTGTCAAAGGCGGCCTGCAGGACCTGTCGATCTCGCGCACCACCTTCGACTGGGGCGTCAAGGTGCCGGGCAATCCAAAGCACGTCATGTATGTGTGGGTCGACGCGCTCACCAACTACATCACCGCCGTTGGTTATCCGGACGTGGACAGCCCGAAATTCCGCCGCTACTGGCCCGCGGACCTGCATGTGATCGGCAAGGACATCGTGCGCTTCCACGCGGTCTATTGGCCCGCGTTCCTGATGTCGGCGGGGGTCGATGTGCCGCGCCGCATCTTCTCGCACGGATTTCTGTTCAATCGCGGCGAGAAAATGTCGAAGTCCGTCGGTAACGTGGTCGATCCGTTCGCGCTGGTGGACGCCTATGGCGTCGACCAAGTTCGCTATTTTTTCCTGCGCGAAGTTCCCTTCGGGCAGGACGGCAATTACAGCCTGGAGGCGATCGTCAAGCGCATCAATGCCGACCTCGCCAATGATCTCGGCAACCTGGCGCAGCGTTCGCTCACCATGATCGCGCGCCAGCTCGGCGGCGTGCTGCCGAAGCCGGGCGCATTCTCCGACGCCGATGCTGCGATCCTAGCGATGGCCGATGGCATGATCGCCAAGGCGCGGGAGGCGATGAAGACGCAGCAGCTGCACCAGGTCCTTAACGCCGTCTGGGCGGTGGTCGCCGAGGGGAACCGCTATTTCGCCGGGGAGGCGCCCTGGGCGCTCGCTAAGACCGATCCGGCGCGGCAAGGGACCGTGCTCTACGTCACCGCCGAGGTGATCCGCCAGGTGGCAATCCTGGCGCAGCCGTTCATGCCGAGGTCGGCCGCCAAACTGCTTGATCTGCTCGCCGTACCGGCGGAGGAGCGGCTTTTCCGCGAGCTTGGCGGAGCGCGCCGGATCGCCGGCGGGACGCCGCTGCCGCCCCCAAGTCCGGTCTTTCCCCGTTACGTTGAGAGCGAGGGTAGCGCACAGAGCTGATGCTGATCGACAGCCACTGCCATCTCGATTTTCCCGATTTCGCCGGCGAGCTCGATGCCGTGGTTACGCGCGCGCGGGCGGCCGGCATCGCGCGCATCGTCACCATCTCGACGCGGGTCAAACGCCACGCCGAGGTGCTTGCCATCGCCGAGCGCTTTCCGGATGTCTACTGCTCGGTCGGCACCCATCCGCATCATGCGCACGAGGAACTGGACATCGCCGCCGACGATCTGATCGGGCGCACGCGCCATTCCAAGGTGGTCGCGATTGGAGAGGCCGGACTCGATTACCACTACGATTCAAGCCCGCGTGCGGCGCAGGAACAAGGCCTGCGCAATCACATTGCCGCCGCGCGCGCAACGGGTTTGCCGCTCGTCATCCATTCGCGCGAAGCGGATGAGGACATGGCGCGCATCCTGGAGCAGGAAACGGGGAAGGGCGCCTTCCCCGCCGTGCTGCATTGCTTCACGGGCGGCCGCGATCTCGCGCAACGGGCGATCGCGCTCGGTCTCTTTATCTCATTCACCGGTATTGTGACCTTCAAGAAGTCCGACGAGCTTCGCGCCATCGCGCAAAGCCTGCCAGCAGACCGCATTCTCCTCGAGACCGACGCGCCTTATCTCGCCCCGGGTCGCTATCGCGGCAAGCGCAATGAGCCGGCCTATGTGGTCGAGACCGCCAAGGTCCTGGCCGAAACGCGTGGGGTGTCGCCCGAGGAGATCGCCCGGCAGACCAGCGAGAACTTCTTTCGCCTGTTCCGCAAGGTGCCGCCGCAGGCGGCCGGCGCAGACAAGCTGACCCAGTCTGCGCGAGCTTGACGGCGTGCGGCATGACGGCGAGCTTCACGATCCTCGGCTCCGGTTCCTCGGGCGGCGTGCCGCGCCCCGCGCTGGGCTGGGGGGCCTGCGACCCGAGCAACCCCAGAAACCGCCGCCGGCGGACGTCGCTCCTGGTGGAACGGCGCAACGGGGCCGGCATCACCCGAGTCCTGGTCGATACCTCGCCCGATCTGCGCGAGCAGCTTCTCGACGCCGAGGTGGACTGGCTTGACGCGGTGCTCTTCACCCACGAGCACGCCGACCACACCCATGGCATTGACGACCTGCGCGGGCTCTTCATCCACCGCCGGCGGCGAGTCGACGTCTATCTGGACGAAGCGACTTCGAAGGCGCTGCGCGCCCGCTTCGGCTATTGCTTCGAGGCGCCTGCCGGCAGTGAATACCCGCCGATCGTGACCGAGCACCGGTTGGCGCCGGGCCGATGCGTCACCGTCAACGGGGAGGGCGGTCCGATCGCGGCGCTGCCGGTCCTCCAGGAGCATGGCGATATCCCCTCCTTGGGATTCCGCTTCGGGGGGCTCGCCTATTCCTGCGATCTCAGCGGCTTGCCCGAGACCAGCATCGCGGCGCTTGCCGGCACCGAAGTCTGGATCGTCGACGCGCTGCGCTACCGGCCGCATCCGAGCCATTTCAGCGTCGACGACGCGCTCGCGTGGATCGCACGGATCAAGCCCGGCCGCGCGATCCTGACCAATCTCCATGCCGATCTCGATTACGACCAGCTGCGCCGCAAGTTGCCGCCCCATGTGGAGCCGGCCTTCGATGGACTGAGGATCGAAATGCCGGACGACGCGCTCGCCTGCAACTGAGCCGATTTTTCCGCTCGATCAGGCATTTGCCGCGTGACGTTCAACCAAGGGCCCGATGTTCCATAATATCTCTTATGCGAATCCGGCAGCCGCACGCGGCTAATTTGACGACTAATCTAGGTTTGGCGGATATCAGGTCGCCCCCTCCGCGTTGCTATTCATGTCCCTCCAAGCACGAGGTAGCCCCGTGACCACCAAGGTGAGAAAGCTCGAACCCCGCACTGCTCCGGCTCGGCTCGATACCCCGACTGACCTTCCAGCCGATGGCGTCCGCGAAATATCGGCCGCGCTGAATGCGTTGATCGCGGACACGTTTGCGCTCTATGTGAAGACCAAGAACTTCCACTGGCACGTCAGCGGCCCGCATTTCCGCGACTACCACCTCCTGCTCGACGAGCAAGGCGACCAGCTCGCAGCCAGCATCGATATCCTGGCCGAGCGGGCACGCAAGGTCGGCGGCACCACGATCCGCTCGATCGGGCATATCGCGAAGCTGCAGCGGATCAAGGACAACGACAAGAGCTACGTTCCCGCGATCGATATGTTGCTGGAACTCATGAACGACAATAAGGCGCAGATCCACCACATGCGCGCGGCGCACGAGGTCGCCGACAAGCACGCGGACGTGGCGACCGCCAGCCTTTTGGAGAATTTTATCGACGAAGCTGAAAAGCGCTGCTGGTTCCTGTTCGAAGCCAGCCGCCAGGCCGAGCGATCCGGCCACTAGAAGCAACGCCGCTTCTGGCGCCCCGGCCGGGCCTTGGCCCGGCCCCCGGGACGCTTGCGAGGGGCAGATGACGGAGGATGCGGGACAGCTGGCGGCAAGCGTTGTATGGTCCGCTGTCGTCTGCCCCGCTCGTCGATTCCGCGATGACCCCTTCCCGCGACATCGCCCGGCTGCTCGAAATCATGGCGGCGCTGCGCACGCGCGGCAGCGGCTGTCCGTGGGACCTGGAGCAGACCTTTGACACGATCGCCCCCTATACCATCGAGGAGGCTTACGAGGTCGCCGATGCCATTGCGCGAGGCGATCTCGATGACCTGCGCGATGAATTGGGCGATCTCCTGCTGCAGGTCGTGTTCCATGCCCGCATGGCGCAAGAGCTAGGGGCCTTCGACTTTGCCGATGTCGTCGAGAGCCTGACCGAAAAGCTCGTGCGGCGCCATCCTCACGTGTTCGGCGAGGCGCGCGGTCTCTCGCCGAAGGCGGTGGAGGGCTTGTGGGAGCGCATCAAACGGGCGGAGCGAGCGCAAAAAGGCAATGGGCCAAGCGCCAAGGAAGCCGCAAGCACCCTCGCCGGGATTGCGGTCGCGCTCCCTGCCCTCACCCGTGCGCTCAAACTGCAGGCCAAGGCCGGCGAAGTCGGCTTCGACTGGAACGACCCGCTCGCGGTGCTCGC
>JBKOXY010000219.1:0-3709 GCA_046725125.1 Pseudomonadota bacterium
CACCACGACCGGAATGACGATCACCGCCAGCGCGACCGCTCCGGCGAGCCCGGAGAAATGGCCCATCGGGGCCACCATGATCTCGTAAATAAACAGTCCCACCACGATCGACGGCGCGCTGAGCAGGATGTCGTTGATGAATCGCACGACCGAGGTGAGCCGATCATACCGGCCGTACTCGGCCATGTAGGTGCCGGCGAGCATGCCGATTGGCGTGCCGATGACGACCGCCAGGACGGTGAGGATCAGGCTGCCGACGATGGGATTGAGCAGCCCGCCGTCGGCACCGGGCGGCGGCGTCATCTCGGTGAAAACCGCGAGCGAAAGCCCGCTGAATCCTTCCCACAAAAGCACGAAGAGAATCACGACCAGCCAGCCCAGCCCCAGGAGCGTCGCGGCAAGCGACAGGCTCAGCATGATGCCGTTGCGGCGGCGGCGCGCGGCATAGAGGCTGCGGTTCATGGCGTCACCCGATCCGGCGCTCGATGCGCAACAGCATGTAGCGTGCGATCGCGAGCACGATGAAGGTGATGACGAACAAGATCAGGCCCAGCGCGATCAGCGACGAGGTGTAGAGGTCACCGACCGCTTCGGTGAATTCGTTGGCGATGGTGGCCGAAATGGTGGTGCCGGGTGCCAGCAGGGAGGCCGATACTTTGTGCGCGTTGCCGATCACGAAGGTCACCGCCATGGTCTCGCCGAGCGCCCGACCGAGCCCCAGCATCACCCCGCCGATGACCCCGACCCGCGTGTAGGGCAGCACGACGTAGCGAACGACCTCCCATGTGGTGCAGCCGACGCCGTAGGCGGCCTCCTTGAGCACGGGCGGGACGGCATCGAACACGTCGCGCGAGATCGAGGTGACGAAGGGGAGCACCATGATCGCGAGGATCAGGCCCGCGGTCAGCATGCCGATGCCGTAGGGCGGGCCGGCAAACAGCGTCGACAGCACGGGGATATTGCCGAACGTCGCGATCAGGAACGGTTGCAAGGTCTCCTGCAGGAACGGCGCGAATACGAACAAGCCCCAGATGCCGTAGATGATGCTTGGAATGCCCGCCAAGAGCTCGATGGCGATGCCAATGGGGCGTCGCAACCACATCGGGCACAGCTCGGTGAGGAACATAGCGATCAGTAGCCCGACCGGCACCGCGATCAGCATCGCGATGAAAGACGTGACGAGCGTCCCGTAGATCGGCGCGATCGCGCCGAATTTCTCCGTAACCGGGTTCCAGCGCTCCTCGATGAGGAAGTTCAGACCAAAGGCACGCAGCGCCGGCAGCGACCCGTCGATGAGGGAAATAATGACCCCGCCGAGGATGACGAGCACCGCGATCGCCGCGACGCGGGTGAGAACGCGGAAGAGAACATCGGCGATCCGCAGCCGGTTGAGCGCCTTGGCCCTCGACGCTACCACGTAGGTCTCAACCGCGTCGGCTCGCAGCGCAACATCGACCACGGATCGCCTCCTGGCGGGCTGCATCCCGGCGCTCCCTATGGCTGTGCGGGGAGCGCCGATCAAAAGCGACTTCTTGGCCGCACACAAGTCGTAAGGGACGCAAACAAGGGAAGGGCCCCGGATCCGGCGCCCTTCCAACCTCTATCCTGCGTCAGTGGGACAGGGCGTAGAGCGGCTTGCCTGACGCGTCCTTCACATCGTCCGCCCAGGTCTTCTTGACGCTGTCGACGACGTTCTTCGGCATCGGGATGTAATCGAGGTCCTCCGCCATCTTGGCGCCCTTGTCATAGGACCAGGCGAAGAACTTGAGCGCCTCCGCAGTGGCGGCCGCATCTTGCGGCTTCTTGTACATCAGGATCCACGTCGCCGCCGTCATCGGCCAGGATTGTGCGCCCGGCTGATTGGCGAGAATGACGCCGTAGCCGGGAGCCGAACTCCAATTGGCATTGGCCGCAGCTGCCTGGAAGGCCGCGGCGGTGGGCTCAACGGTTTTGCCGTCCTTGTTGACCATCTTCGTATGGGTAAGCTTGTTCTGCTTGGCATAGGCGTACTCGACGTAGCCAACCGAGCCCTTGGTCTGCGCGACGTTGTTGGCGACCCCTTCATTGCCCTTGGCGCCGATGCCGACGGGCCACTCGACCGACGTGTTGAAGCCGACCTTGGACTTCCACTCCGGACTGACTTCGGCGAGGTAATACGCAAAGTTGTAGGTCGTGCCCGACCCGTCCGAGCGATGCACGACGGCGATCGATTGCGACGGCAGCTTGGCCGACGGATTGAGCTTGGCGATAGCTGGATCGTTCCAGGTCTTGATTTCGCCCAGGAAGATCTTGGCGAGGGTGGGGCCATCGATCACGAGATCGCCGGACTTGATGCCCTCGATGTTGACGACCGGCACGATGCCGCCCATGACCATCGGGAACTGAATAAGGCCGCTGTCGTCAAGCTCCTTGCCGGGGAGCGGCGCGTCGGAGGCGCCAAAGGTGACGGTCTTGGCTTTGATCTGCTTGATGCCGCCGCCCGAGCCGATCGACTGGTAATTCAACCCGACGTTGGTCTCTTTCTTGTAGGCGTCGGCCCATTTCGCATAGATCGGATACGGAAACGTCGCTCCGGCGCCCGATAGATCGATTGCGATCGCGGGCCCGATCGCCGCTGCGGCGATGAACGCGCTTGCCGTCAGGGTGCGGAAAAGTTTCAAGGCTCTCTCCTGTGTGTTCGAGACGAAAAGCTTAAGCCGACGTGGGTTGGGTCCACGGCTGGCGTGCTTGCGTCCGAGTTGTTGGTTGCTGGTGTATTGTTAACAACACGCCCGGGACGACCGCCCGACGCGTCGAGTTAGCGGTCGATTCCGCGGCTGCCCGCATCCCTACGCGTCCCATGTCATCGTTTCTATGATGGTTGGATGACAGTTGGATGACAGCCTAAGCCGTTGTGGATGAGCGCAAATCTGAGCGCGACCGCGGAAAACCCGCTGCGCAGCGCGACTCTGCGCCGGACGATCGACCATCAGTTTGAAAGCGCGAAAATCGGCTTGCCGCTGGCATCCTTGATCTCGGACACCCACAACTTCTGAACCGCGTTGACGACGTTGCCCGGCATCGGGACGTAGTCGAGTTCCTCCGCCATCTTGCCGCCCTTGGCGTAAGCCCAGTTGAAGAATTTGAGCACTTCGGCTGCCGCCACCGGATCGCTCGGCTGCTTGTGCATGAGGACGAAGGTGGCGCTCGTCATCGGCCAAGTGTCGGCGCCGGACTCGTTGGTGAGGATGACGCCGAAGCCAGGCGCTGACTCCCAGTTGGCGTTGCGGGCGGCGGCCGTGAACGACTCGATGGTGGGGGCGACCGCCTTGCCGTCCTTGTTCATCAGCTTGGTGGTGGAGAGCTGATGGTGCTTGGCATAGGCGTATTCGACGTATCCGATCGCGCCTTTGATGCGGGCGACGGTGGCGATGACGCCTTCGTTCCCCCGAGCGCCGGTGCCGACCGGCCAATCGACGGAGGTGATCGATCCGACCTTGGATCTCCAGTCCGCGCTCATCTTGGAGAGGTAGTCGGTGAAGACAAACGTGGTGCCTGAGCCGTCGGAGCGATGCACCACGGCAATCGGCTGCGACGGCAGCTTTACGCTTGGGTTGAGCCTTCGCAGCGCGGCGTCGTTCCATGACTTGATCTCGCCGAGGAAGATCCTGGCCAATGTCGGACCGTCGAGGGTGAGGTCGCCCGCTTTGACGCCGTCGACATTCACCAC
>JBKOXY010000209.1:0-7713 GCA_046725125.1 Pseudomonadota bacterium
CGGGTGATTTCAGCCGCCAGCGCGTCGGGCTCGAGCTGGTGCATGAGGGCGCGGCCCGCCATCGCCGTGAGCGGCAGGAAGGCGCCTTCCCGCAGCGGCTTGAAGCTCTTGCTCAGCGGCCGAAAGGGGGCGGTGAGCGTAAGATGCAGGCCGATCGCCACGCGCGGCGCGGTCGAATTGAGCACACCGAGCGCGGCCGCCTCCCAGCGGTGAAAGCTCGGCGCGACCACCAGCGCGGAGGTGGCATTGAGGCGTCGGCGCACGACGAGATCGCGGATCGCGCTGCTGACGGCGAGGGAAATTCCGTAGTCGTCGGCGCACAGCCAGATGCGGCGGCGCTCCGACCCCCCGACCCTGGCCGCGTCTAGACCGCCCGTATTCTCCCCACCCACGTCAACTCCATTCTGACATCGGCCGTGAACGGCACGGCGTTGCAGGCCCGGCAAAGCGTCCTAGCCGAGTTGATCGTCATACGCAGGCGAGGGCCAATGAATTTTCGCCTTGGCGGCGTTCATTCCGCGGCCGAGCGCGCCGGCGGACCGCCGACGGCGGCCGCGTTCTCGGCCGTCTTGAGCGTGTGCTCGGCCACGAAATAGACCGGCCGTGCTTTGAGTTCCGACAGGATCTTGCCGATATATTCGCCCATGATCCCGATCATGATCAGTTGCACGCCGCCGAGCACCATCAAGCCCACGATCACCGAGGGATAGCCCGGGACCGACTCGCCGAAGACGAAGGTCTCGAGCAGGATTTGCACGCCGAAGATGAATGCCGCGGCCGCGAGCAGAAGGCCGAGCAGGCTTGCGAGCCGCAGCGGCGCGACCGAGAACGACGTCAGGCCTTCGATCGACAGCGCCATCAGCGAATATAGGTTCCACGTCGTGCGGCCGTGGATGCGCTCGGCCGGTTCGTAGTCGACCCGGATTTGACGGAATCCGATCCAGCTCGCGAGCCCCTTGAAGAACCGGTTGCGCTCGGGGAGCTGCTTGAGCGCCGCGGCCGCGCGCGGCGACAGCAGGCGGAAGTCGCCCGCGTCCTCGGGGATTTTTTGCCGCGCGCCCCAGTTGATCAGGGCATAGAACGACTTGACTCCGAGACGGCGCAGCCACGGCTCGCGCGCGCGGTGCGCCTTGGCGGTGTAGACGACGTCGTAGCCGTCGTCGAGCCAATAGCCCACGAGCTTCTCCACCAGCGCCGGCGGATGCTGTCCGTCGCCGTCCATGAACAGCACGGCGCCCAGCCGGGCATGATCGAGGCCGGCGAGAAGCGCCGCCTCCTTGCCGAAATTGCGCGAGAGGGAGATGACCTGGATGTCGAGGTTTTCGGCAGGAAGTTCGCGCGCGGCGGTGAGCGTCGCGTCGCGGCTGCCGTCGTCCACATAGACCGCCTCGGTCGTTAGCCCCCGCCCCGCCTTGAGCGCGCGGGCGACTTCGACGATGCGGGCGTGAAGGGTCGCGAGATTGTTGGCCTCGTTGAACAGGGGAACCACGATCGACAGGCCGGTGTCCGCCCAGCTGCGCGGCCGCGCGGACGCGCCGGCGCCGCTCGCTCGGGTCATCGCATCGCCTGCCATCGACCGCGCCTTTCGAGTCCTTTCCCCGCCGCGGACGGGTTATAGCCCAAAGCATGGGCCGCTGTCGCGCGAGGCGGGATGGGCGGGGGAGCCTCGGCGTGGCGGTCCGGACGTGCTAAGCGGGGCCCCGCCATGAGGCTACCCACGCCACTCGACCGTCTTCAAGAGCGCCTCGCTCGGGCCTGGCACGAGCGGGCGGTTACGCTCAAGGCGGCGAGTTTCGCCATGGTCGGCGTGGTCAATACGCTCGTCGATTATGGGGTTTTCCTCGCCGGTTATTACCTTCTCAAGCTGCCGCTGCTCGCAGCCCAAGTGCTTGCCTGGGTGGTCGCGGTCTCCGGCTCGTATGTGCTCAATTGCTACATCACCTTTGCTGCCGAATCTGGAAGGCAGCTGCGCTGGCGCGCCTATGGCGCGTTCGTGGCCTCGGGCATCGCGGGATTCATCGCCAACACGACCGTCCTTTTGCTGGCGAGGTTGTGGGTGCCGATCCCGGTGGCAAAGCTCTTCGCGATCGCCGGAAGTTTCGCGGTCAATTTCTTCCTCTCCCATTTCGTCGTATTCAGGTCGCGCGCAGGGGCAAAACGGTCGACCGAATGACGCAGGAAGCGACTCTCTATCATTGCCATGCCCGCGCAGGATGAGCCCAGGGCCGGAGGCGGCGTATGCGCGACGACGAAAACCTCACCGCGGAACGCCCGACCTTCGTCACCCATCTCGAATGTTCGGCGACCGGCGCGCGCTATGCGGCGGACGAGCTGCACAATCTGTCGCGCGAGCGCAAGCCTCTGCTCGTGCGCTACGATCTCGCCGGCGTCAAGAAGGCGTTGAGCAAGGAGGCGCTGGCGCGCCGCCCGCGCGATCTCTGGCGCTATCGCGAGCTCTTGCCGGTGCGTCGCGCGCGCGACATCGTCAGCCTGGGCGAGCCGGTCACGCCGATCATGGCGATGCCGAGGCTCGCCAAGACCCTCAAGGCAACCGAGATCCTGGTCAAGGACGAAAGCCGGCTGCCGACCGGCTCGTTCAAGGCGCGCGGGCTTGCGCTGGCGGTGTCGATGGCGAAGGCGCTCCGCGTCGCCCACATGGCGATGCCGACCAACGGCAATGCCGGTGCGGCGCTCGCCGCCTATGCCAGCCGCGCCGGCATCAAGACCACTGTGTTCTGCCCCGAGGACACGCCGGAGGTGAACGTGCGCGAGATCGCGCTGCAGGGCGCCACCGTCTACCGGGTCAACGGCCTGATCGATGATTGCGGCAAGATCGTCGCCGAGGGCGCCGCAAAAGTCGGCTGGTTCGACACCTCGACGCTCAAGGAGCCGTATCGGATCGAGGGCAAGAAGACCATGGGCCTCGAGCTCGCCGAGCAGCTCGGCTGGGAGGTGCCGGACGTGATCCTCTATCCGACCGGCGGCGGCACCGGCCTCATCGGCATGTGGAAGGCGTTCGCCGAACTCGAAGCGATCGGCTTCCTCGGCACCAAGCGCCCGCGCATGGTGGCGGTGCAGGCGGCTGGCTGCGCTCCCATCGTGCGCGCCTACGACGCGGGCGAGGAGCACGCGCCGCGCTGGCAGGACGCCCATACCATTGCGTCGGGCATCCGGGTGCCGCAGGCGATCGGCGACTTTCTCATCTTGCGAGCGGTGCGCGAGAGCGGCGGCTTCGCGATCGCGGTGGCCGACGACGCGATTACCGCGGCGATCGACGAGGTCGCGCGCGCGGAAGGCGTCCTGCTGTGCCCGGAGGGCGCCGCAACCTATGCGGCGCTCAAACAAGGTCTCGCCGACGGGCGAATTCGCCGCGAGGAGCGGGCCATGCTTTTCAATTGTGCCACCGGTCTCAAATATCCGCTACCGCCGGTCCACCGCACGCTCGACCGCTCGAAGCCGATCGACTTCGCCGCGCTGTGATGAAGACGAAAATCGCGAAGCGGAGCAGCATCAAGCCAAGCGACGAGGCGAACCGGATCGCGGAATGCCGCGTTGCGCGCTCGCGCGCCATTCATGACGGCGGTCCAAGCCCCGCCTCGAGCTTGGCGTAAAGCGGATCGGCGCGAGCAAAGACATAGTCGAGGTCCGCGACCACGACGTTCTCGGCGCCCTTGTCCCGCAGCAGCGTTGCCAGGGCATGGACGTGGTTCGGCGGACAGTGCAGCGTAAGCATGCCCGAGGAAGTCGGCCCGCCGAACGGCGTCTCGACCCCGAAGCGTTGCCTCGCCTCGGCAATGAGCGCGTCGTCGCAGCGGGCAAAGCGGGTGCGCACCTCGCGGAACGCGCGCGCGCGCGTCTGCGCCGCGATGCGATCGAGCACGCTGCGCGCGGTCGCGCGCTCGGCCGCGCCCCAGTTGGCCGCGCGCGCCGCGATCAGGTTCGCTTGCGAGCGCAGGATCACGCCGTCGTCGATCACCTTGAGGCCGTTGGCGGCGAGCGTCGCGCCCGTGGTCGTGATGTCGACGATGAGCTCGGCGGTGCCGGCCGCCGGCGCGGCCTCGGTCGCGCCCGAGCTTTCCACGATGCGGTAATCGGTGACGCCGTGGCTGGAAAAGAAATCGCGCGTGAGATTCACGTATTTGGTCGCGACGCGCATCTTGCGCTCGTGCTTGAGGCGGAACGCGATCGCGACGTCCTCGAGATCGGCCATGCCGTGCACGTCGATCCACGCCTGCGGCACGGCCACCGCCACGTTGGCGTGACCGAAGCCGAGGGGGTCGACGAAGACGACGCGCCGATCCGCGTCGGGTATTTTCTCGCGCACCAGGTCTTCCCCGGTGACGCCGAGATGCACCGCGCCCTGCGCCAAGAGGTCGACGACTTCGGCAGCCGAGAGATACGCCACCTCGACGCCGGGCAGGTTGGCGATGGTGCCGCGGTAGTCGCGCGCGCCGCGCGGCTTGACCAGCTCGAGTCCGACGCGGGCAAAGAAGGCTTCCATGTTCGCCTGCAGCCGGCCTTTCGCCGGCACGGCGAGGACGAACGGCGCGCTCATGATGTGCTCCGCAACGCCGCCAGCCGCTCGATCCACACCGCAAATCCGACCGCGGCGATCGCACGGGCGCTGCCGAGCCGCGTGAGCAAGCCGTCATAGCGGCCGCCCGCCACCAGCGGGCCGACCGCGCGCCCGAGCGGGTCGTGCAGCTCGAACACGAAACCGGTGTAATAGTCGAGGCCGCGGCCGAAGCCGGTCGAGAAGCGAATGCGGGAGACGTCGACGCCGCGCGCGGCAAGCAAGGCGGTGCGGCTCTCGAAGGCGTCGAGCGCGGCGTCGAGCGCGATCTTACCCTCGCGTGCAAACGCGCGCAGCTTGGCCGCGGCCTGGCCGGGATCGCCGGCGATGGCGAGGAATTTTTCGATCAGCGCGCGCGTCTCGCGCGGCAGCGAGGTCTGCGCGCCGAGCGCGGCCTGCTCGAGGAAATGCTCGGCGATTTCGCCCACCGAGCGTCCGCCGACCGCGGTGATGCCCGCAATCGACAGGAGATCGGTGACGAGCGCGTGCGCCCCCTTGGGGTCGGAGCCGGCGAGCGCGGCGAGCACGCCTTGATATTCGGAGCGCCCATTCGAAGCGCCGATGGTGAGCCGATCGAGATCGTGCGCCAGCGACGTCTTGTGGTTGAAGTCCTTGATCAGGCGCCGCTTCCAGGCGGGCGCGAGATCGAGCGCCGCCACCAGGGCGGAAAACAGGGCGACGTCGCCCATGCGGATGTCCGGCGCGCCGAGGCCGTAATGCGCCGTCGCGTCGAGCCCGAGCGCCAGCATTTCAGCATCCGCCGCCGCCGTGTCGGGGCGGCCGAAGGATTCGATGCCGGCCTGCAGGAATTCGCCGCCGCCCTCGGCGCGATGGCGGAAGACCGGACCGAGATAGCAAAAGCCTCGCGGTTTGCCGGCGGCGGGCGAGGCGAGATAGTCGCGCGAGACCGGAATGGTGAGGTCGGGGCGCAGGCACAGCTCGCGTCCCTGCGGATCGGTCGTAAGATACATACGCTTGCGGATGTCCTCGCCGGAGAGGTCGAGGAACGGCTCCGCCGGCTGCAGAATCGCCGGCTCCACCCGCGCATAGCCCGCGCGCTCGAACGACGCGATGAGCGCGTCGGGCGCGGTGCTCGTCGGGATTACTCTGGCGCTCGTCATGGCGCGGCCGCAGTCGGTTAAGCCGGTGGCGGCGGCGCTTTAGCATGCTTGGGGGGTGAATTCGATGCCAAACCGAGGGCGCGCTTAACGCCGTTCTCGGGCTGTTTTTCGGGTCGCGGGCGCTAGTGTGGTGGATTTGAAGTTCCTACCAGTATCCAGCGAGCTCTCATAGGACCTTCAAATCCAAAAACCACACTAGAGTCATAAGTTTGCTAGTGTCCCTTTGATTCCGAAGTTCGCACGCGAGTGTGCCGCAAGCACTTGCGAACTTCGGAATCGGGACACTAGCGCCAGTCCCCGAGCACCGCCCCCACCAGCGCAAGCGCCGCCACCGCGGCGGTATCGGCGCGCAGCGTGCGGGGCCCGAGCGCAAGCCTAACCGCGTTCGGCAATTTCAGCAGCGCGGCGCGTTCGTCCGCCGCGAAGCCGCCCTCCGGACCGATGAGGACGGCGAGCGCCATCGCCTGCGCACCGCGGGCGCTGCGGGCCTGCGCGAGCGCGGCAACCGGGTCCTTCACCTGCGCCTCCTCGTCGCAGAACACGAGCAGGCGGGCGGGATCGAGCTCGGCGATCATCCGCTCCAAGGTCAGCGGCGCGCGGATTTCGGGTAGCGTCAGGATGCCGCACTGCTCGGCGGCCTCGATGGCGTTGGCGCGCAAGCGCTCGAGGTTGACGCGGGCAACCTGGGCGTGCCGGGTGAGGATCGGCTGCAGGCGGGACGCGCCCATCTCGACCGCCTTCTGCGCCATGTAGTCGAGGCGCGCATGTTTGAGCGGCGCGAACAGGTAATGCAGATCGAGCGCGCCGGTCTGCGGCCGGGTGCGCTTGCCGATGGCGAGCGTTAGCCGGCGTTTTCCCGTGCCTGCGAGCGCGCCCCGCCATTCGCCGTCGCGGCCGTTGAATACCAGCACGCCATCGCCGGTTTTCAGCCGCAGCACGTTGCCGAGGTAACTGGCCTGCGACGCATCGAGCGCGATGCTCGCCCCCTCGTCGATGGGGACGTCGACGTAAAGGCGGGGGGTGCGGACATCGCAGCGGGGCATGGGCCAGGGGGCTGGTGATCGGTCGCTATAATCGGTGGTTGCAGTCCGGACTTGAGAAATCAGAAAGCGGAAGGCCGGTAAATGACGGTTGTGCTCGCGTTTGCCCGGCTTGCGACGTCAGACGACCGAGGACCGACCTCGCGGGGTCCCCGTTCTGCCGTGTTATCGCCGGATTCAAGAGGCTGTTAATGTCTCGGCCGCAGGATCGAACGGGGGTCGAATCGGGCGGCCGGGGGAACACCGTCATGACGCTCAGTCGGGCTCTTCCATTGGCGTTGGCGCTCGCCGTCATGCCGCTTTGGCCGGCGGCGGCGCAGTTTGGGGATATGCCGGGCATGCCCGGCTCACCGGGCATGTCCCCGGCACCCGGAACGTCCCCCGGTATGTCGGGAGGGGCGTTCAGCGCGCCGCAGGCGCCGCCCCCCGCCTGCCAGCAGCTCCTGAGCAATCGGGATGAGGTCACCAAGCACGGCAAGGCGCTGCAGGCGGCCGGCCAGAAGAAGGCGCCCCCCGACGAATTATGCAAGCTTTTCAAGACCTTCCTCGCGGTAGAAGGCAAGATGCTCAAGGGCCTGGAAGAGCACAGCGCGACCTGCGGCGTCCCTGCCGAGGTCATCAAGCAAGTCAAGGCCGGACACGGCAAGGCCTCGGAGATGGGCAAGAAGGTCTGCGACGTGGCGGCGCAGGGACCGCGCCAAGCCGGCCCAACCCTGAGCGATGCCCTCGGCGCGACGCCGCTGGTGCCGAACGCTTCAGCCACCAAAAAGGGGTCGTCGACCTTCGACACGCTCACCGGCAGCCCGCTGTCGCCGCAATGACCCGCGGCGCGGGTCGCGTCGCCGATTCGACCGGCAATTGGGTCGACGGCGTCGCCCCCGCCTGGGCGCGCCCCTATCTGCGGCTGGCGCGCCTCGACCGGCCGATCGGCTCCTGGCTCCTGTTGATGCCGTGCTGGTGGTCCGTCGGCCTTGCCGCC
>JBKOXY010000394.1:0-3538 GCA_046725125.1 Pseudomonadota bacterium
CGGCCACCCGCCTTCATTGGAACCAGCAAGCCCAAAAAAAGACGCGGATGCCCGCAACAAGCGCGGGCATGGCGGGCGAAGGAGTTCCATCCGGTCGGGACGCGCTCCGGGTGCCCGCCCAAAGAAACGCGATGAAGGAAACGCGATCAAGAGAGCGCGATAAGGGAGCGCGATCAATGGCCAAGGTCGTCTTCACGCCCAACATCCAGCGCCACGTCGCGCTGCCGGAGGCCGAAGCCTCCGGCCGCACCGTGCGCGACGTTCTTGAAGCGGTTTTTACCGACAATCCGCAGGCGCGCGGCTACGTCCTCGATGACCAGTCCGGGCTGCGCAAACACATGACCATCTTCGTCGATGGCCGCATGATCCGCGACCGCGCGCGATTGACCGACGCGGTGAGCGACTCCAGCACCGTCTACGTGTTCCAAGCCCTGTCGGGAGGCTGATGCATGAGCGACACGCTTCTCGTTTCGACCCGCAAAGGTCTGTTCACGGTCGCGCGCAAGGCGAAGCAGTGGGAGATCACGGCGGTCGAGTTTTTGGGGGACAATGTCACCCTCACGCTCAGCGACCGTCGCGACGGGCGGCGTTACGCAGCGCTCGACCACGGTCATTTCGGCGTCAAGCTCCACCGCTCGACAGCGAACGGGTGGGAGGAGATCGCTGCGCCGGCCTATCCGCCCAAACCGGACGGCTACGAGGAGAATGACATGTGGGGCCGGCCGCTCAATTGGAGCACGGCACGCATCTGGGCGCTCGCGGCCGGCGGCCGCGACGAGCCCGGCGTCATCTGGTGTGGAACGCTGCCGGGCGGGCTCTTCCGTTCGGCTGATCGCGGGCAGAGCTGGGACATGATCCGCTCGCTCTGGGATCACCCCAAGCGCAAGCAGTGGATGGGGGGCGGCGCCGACCTGCCCGGCATCCATTCGATCTGCGTGGACCCGCGCAATTCGCGCCGCGTGTGGGTTGCGGTCTCGACCGGCGGCATCTGGTTCACCGAGGATGGCGGCGCCAACTGGACCCTGCGCGGCGAAGGTATGCGGGCCGAATACGCTCCCCCTGAGCAGACCCACGACCCCATCGCCCAGGATGTCCACTGTCTCGCGCAGTGTCCGGCGGCGCCGCAGCGCATGTGGGTGCAACACCACAACGGCATCTTCGTCTCCTCCGACGAGGGCAAGACGTTCACGGAGATCACCGGCGTCGAGCCGTCGGCGTTCGGCTTCCCCGTCGTCGTGCATCCGCGGGAGCCCGACACCGCGTGGTTTGTCCCTGAAATCAAGGATGAGAAACGCATCCCGCGCGAGGGCAAGCTGGCCGTGACGCGCACGCGCGACGGCGGCAAAACCTTCGATGTCCTGACCAAGGGCCTGCCGCAAACGCACGCCTACGATGTCGTGTATCGCCACGCCCTCGCGCTTGACGAGCCCGGCGAACGGCTCGCCTTCGGCTCGACGACGGGCGGCCTGTGGGTGAGCGAGGACCAAGGCGACAGCTGGACCTGCGTGACGCACACGCTGCCTCCGATCTACGCCGTGCGCTTCGCCTGACACGGCGAAGGACGCGGAGCGTGTGTGGGCCGCGGTAGGGTGGGCAAACGGCGCGCAGACGCGTCCCTCGGAAGCTCGACGTGGGGCGCCGTTGCCCACGCGTTTGATGTGCATCGACGCGTGGGCAAAATCGCGCGCGGGCGATGCGCGACGACGTTACGCAGGCGATTTTGCCCACCCTACGAAATCTTATGAGGATCGGGGAGGTTGCCCCGGCATCAGCGATCGCCGGCGGCGGCGTACTGGCGCCTGCGATCCGCTGTCTTCAACATGTCTTTGACTTGCTCCGGCAGCTGTCCGGCGGCGAGCCTGAAGGGCGGGCTGTCGAGACGCTCGACCACGGCGAGGCGCATGACTTCGCCTCTGAGATACGCGTTCAGGAACTCGGGATAGTTGCTAAACGACACGCATCCGTTCGACTGGCCGTTCGCGCCCAGCATGTAGGTGTGGGCGAGGATGCCGTCGCGTCCGTACATCCTGCTGCCGTCGACGGGATTGAGGCGGATGGCGCGAACCCCATGAAACAATCGCTCGCGCAAAGTGAGATTGTACACGTTCGGCGGCGTTGCCCCCCGCATCCGCAGGTGCACGTAGCGCGGACTGTCCATGTAGCCGCCGAGGCCGGAGTGGGCCTCGAGGCGGCGGCCGCTCGGCAGGTAGACCACACGCGCCGTGATGTCGTAGATCGCGGTGCGGCCGTCGTCCTCGAGCGGCGGACCCTCCTTGCGCGGTGGGCTGACGCTAAGGGACGCTTTGGCAACGGTCGGTTTCACCGGCGCGTCGGCTCGCTTCTTCTCGATGCCCTGATCCGGCGGCAAGCGCAGACTGCTCGCAAGCACCTGCATGGCGGAGGCGAGACTCTTGTCGAACGACGCCGGACAATCGTCGGTCGAGGCGAATCGTTTGTCGAATGAGACGGGATGATCATCCACCGCGGCGAAGCGCTCCTCGAACGGCGCGTTTGCGCACGCCGACGCGGCCGCGTCGGTGAGCACGGGAGCCCGATAGGCTGGGCCATCAAACAATCCAACCTGCGGCTCGATGCTCGCCAGCCGTATGCGCTCGCCCGGGGCGCCTGATCCCAGCGGCGCGTCGAGCCGGAAAAGCTCAGGGTGGATCGTCCCGAAAACCGAAATGCGCGGCGCGGGCAATGGGTCTGCCGGCCCTGCCTGCGTTCCTGGCGATTTGAGGACGAACCCCAGAACCATCGCGGCGATTCCAAGCGGAATCGCGCGGACCCCCCACTGAACCAATACGTCCCCCACGTGCACCCCACGTTGCCTGTGGCGCAGCGCCCAACGGCAACGCACGTCCCCCGACGCAGGCGCAAGCAAACATGCCGATTGCGGCAACAATCGTTCCGAGATTGCGGCAAGAATCGTTCAGACCGCTCCGGCCGGCGGGGTAATTGCTCGCCGCTATGCTTGTTTTTACGAGCGGTTAACCCATTCTCGAATGGGCTCGACGATTGTTCGAATGATTACGCGAACACCGAATAATCGACGGGGGCGTTCGGCACCACGTAGCCATAGTGCAAATTCGACGGCTCCGCGCCCGCCTTCTCGTACTCCCGTTCAGGTCGAGTAGTTGGTGAAGGCCGCTGTGGTCGCGCGCGCGTTGTGGTCGGTGACGACGCAAACTAGGGCCGCTTTTCCCTCGGCCACTGCTTTCTTAGCCCGCTCAAGCGCCGGGCGGATGTCGTCGGGCTTGGTCACGTACTCGCCGTGCCCGCCGAACGCCTCGCCGAACTTGTCGAGGCGCGGGTAGCCAAGATCGCGGCCCGGCTTCTCCTTGTTCGGGTCGCCCGTCCACCCGCCGTTCTGGCTGATGACCGTCAAGACTGGCAGGTTGTGACGCATGGCGGTGTCGAACTCCATAGCGTTCATGCCGAAGGAGCCGTCGCCGTGCAGCACGATCACCTGCTTGTCGGGCTTGGCGACCTTTGCGCCGACACCGAAAGGCATGCCGACGCCCATGGTTCCGAATGC